>NZ_JACSJQ010000006.1:0-53554 GCF_018617145.1 Exiguobacterium sp. s75 | reverse complement strand
CGCCAGCGTTCGTCCTGAGCCAGGATCAAACTCTCCAAAGAATTTGATATAGCTCTTAAATTGACGAAGCTTGCGCTTCATTCAAAAATTGTAAAACTTATTTTTGCCTCATCGTTCAGTTTTCAAAGACCAATCGTTGTCGTGTTAGCGACTTTTTAATAATAGCGATTTGACTTATTAAAGTCAACCACTTTTTATTATTTTTTTCGCTTCCTGAAGTTTGTTTCGTGAACAACATCAGCGACGTTTATTAATATATCAGCATCCTAAAAAATCGTCAACTGTTTTTCTAAAAAAACTTTATTTTTTCTTTTTACATGACTGAAAGAAAAAACGGTCGTGGATTAACCCCTGAGAAGGAGTAATCCACAACCGCTTGATCATTATGACGACTTAGAAGACATCTGTTTCTTTGTTTTCTTCTTCACTGTTTCTGATGAAGTCGACTCCACAACTTGTCCAGTCTGTTGGAAGCGATGAAGCATTAATACCTGATAAGCGTTCGCAAACACCAATGTGGCTAGTGCCGGCCAGAGCAATGGAATCTCGTCCGTTGTTTGCAGAGCTGGAATCCATTCAATTAACGTAATGACAGTCATTAAGAAAAGTGTCGGGATGAAAGCACTCCTATTTGTTTGTTTCGCCTTACTCGCAGCAACGACCCAAGCGACAATGAGTAACACAAGCATCTCACCGATATAACGCCACATGTGATCATTACCGAATGCGAGCATCCGTAAGTAGACGGCATCAAAAATCGCAAAAGCGATTAGTAACACTTGAACGCGATTCCATAGACGTGGCCCTCTAAACAAGTCGAGTCCGACTCGATGAATAATCAAATAGGCAAAGAAACCCATCATGCTGATTCCCGTCCATGTACTCGAATAACTAAGCGCCGTGACAATTGCCTCCCAGGACTGACTGACCAAATAACCCGGGTTCGCCAATAAATTCATCAGGAACCCGAACAACGTCCCGAATACGAGCGTTGTCCAAAACAAACGTAAAAAACCTTGTACTTTCATCTCTCACCGATTCACCCTTCTATTTGTTTAATGACTGCTTGCGCCAACTCATCATACGTATGCTCGAACGGATGTCCATCCCGATAGACAGAAGGTGCAAAGTCCTCTTCATTGTCGTACGGTTGGCCGAGCGGGATTTGAGCAAGTAGCTTACTCTTCAATGCTTCTGAAAGCTTTTCTCCACCACCGTAACCGAATACGTATTCTTTTTCACCAGTTAGCTTACTTTCGAAATAAGCCATGTTTTCAATGATACCTAATAGTTTGTGGTTCGTTTTGATTGCCATCGCTCCGGCACGAGCCGCAACGAATGCTGCTGTCGCATGAGGTGTCGTGACAATCAATTCCTGACATGATGGGAGCATCGAATGGATATCGAGCGCGACATCCCCCGTTCCCGGCGGTAAGTCGAGCAAGAGATAGTCAAGATCGCCCCACTCGACGTCATTAAAGAAGTTATTTAACATTTTCCCGAGCATCGGTCCACGCCAGATGACCGGCGCATTGTCTTCCACGAAGAATCCCATCGAGATGACTTTCACGCCAAAACGCTCGACTGGAATGATCTTCTCGCCGCGAACAACCGGTCGTTCCTCGATGCCGAGCATATCTGGAACACTGAAGCCGTAAATATCCGCATCAATCAACCCGACCTTTTTACCCGCTCGCGCAAGCGCGACAGCCAAGTTGACGGATACTGTCGATTTTCCTACGCCACCCTTACCAGAAGCGATGGCGATAAAGGTCGTCCCTGAGTTTTCACGGAGGATTGCCGGTTTCGTCGCCTCTTTCAAACTTTCATCATTCAATGCCTCAAAGCGAAGCCCGACCGTCTTAAAGCCTTTCCCCTTGAGCAACGTGACGATTTCTTGTTGTAACTGAAGCTGTTCCCCGCTCCCTGTTTGTCCGAGTGCCACTTTTACACTGACATAGTCTTCTTTGATTCGAATGTCTTTTACTCCTGCTGTATCTCCAAGCGTTCGGTTGATCGTCGGATCAACAAGCCCCGCCAATTCCTCGCGTACTTGCTCTACTGTAAGCATATTGCTTCCCCCTTCTAACTGTTTCGATATCAGTATATCAAAAAAAGCGTTTTCTTGACGGGTTCGGAATCGACTATTTCAAACAAAAAACTCTCCACCCGAAAGGATGGAGAGTTCGAACCACATCGCGAAGATTAACGCTTCGAGAATTGTGGTGCGCGACGTGCTGCTTTAAGACCGTATTTTTTACGTTCTTTCATACGAGCGTCACGAGTTAAGAAGCCTTTTTCTTTGAGGCTTGGACGGAATTCTGGGTCCGCTTGAAGAAGCGCACGTGATACGCCGTGGCGAATTGCTCCAGCTTGTCCAGTGTATCCACCACCGTTAACGTTAACGATTACATCGTATTTACCTTCTGTTTCAGTCAATACGAGTGGTGATTTAGCCATCATGATCAAAGTCTCATGACCGAAGTATTCTGAGATATCGCGGCCATTTACAACAACTTTACCGTCACCTGCAACGAGGTGAACGCGAGCCACCGAGTGTTTGCGGCGGCCTGTTCCGTAGTAACGTACATCTGCCATCGTTTAGTTCCTCCCTGTGTCTCGATTAACCGCGAAGTTCGTAAACTTCTGGTTTTTGTGCTTCGTGCTTGTGTTCAGCTCCAGCGTAAACGTGGAGTTTGTTGAATTGTTGACGACCGAGTGATCCTTTTGGAAGCATCCCTTTGATCGCGAGTTCAAGCATACGCTCTGGACGTTTTGCGAGAAGCTCTTTTGCAGTTTGTGATTTCAAACCGCCTGGATGACCTGAATGACGGTAGTAGATCTTGTCATTCAATTTGTTACCAGTCAATTTGATTTTCTCAGCGTTGATGATGATGACGTGGTCTCCGCAATCAACGTGTGGTGTGAAAGTCGGCTTGTGCTTACCGCGAAGAAGTGAAGCTACTTCACTAGTCAAACGACCAAGTGTTTTGCCTTCTGCGTCGATAAGGAGCCATTTGCGTTCTACTTCAGATGCTTTAGCCATGAATGTTGTGCGCATGTGGAATACCTCCTAGAAATGTCTGTTCACTTAATTTTTTGATGCTTTATCATAATCCTAGTTTACGGGGCTAAGATTGTGGTTCATCTCTAAATTTGAAAATGAAATGCCAATGAATATAATACGATTTTATAAGGGGAATGTCAATCTACTTTTTCATAATTCACATTCCACAAATACAAACCGTGTGGGGGGGCGGTAATCCCCGCTACGCGGCGGTCCTTCGCCTCTAGCATTTGTATGATATCTGCGGGCTGATACTTCCCTCTCCCCACCTCGATGACCGTCCCTACCATGATGCGGACTTGGTTGTATAGAAAACCCGAGCCAACGAACCGGAATATGATCTCGTCCCCCATCTCGAGCACTTCTGCTTCGTAGATAGTGCGGACCCGATCTTCGACTTCTGCCTTTGTCACAGAGAACGACGTAAAGTCGTGGGTCCCAATCAACCGCTCCATCGCTTGACGCATCGCCTCGAGGCTCAGCTTATACGTCACGGTCGCAGCATAATGCCGACGAAACGGATCCTCAGTCTGACGGATATGGTAGCGATACTCTTTTCGCTTCGCACCGTAACGTGCGTGAAACGTATCATCCATTTCTTCCGCCTGTTTAACGAGGATATCGTCTGGTAGCATGGCGTTTAACGCTTTGACGAAACGCTCAGCCGGCATCTCTAACGACGTATCAAAGTGAATCACCTGCCCTAACGCATGGACGCGAGCGTCTGTACGACCTGAGGCGACGATTTTCACCGGATGACGATGCATACGTGCCAAGACAGATTCAATCTCCGCTTGAATGGTATTGCCATTCGGTTGTACCTGATATCCCGCATAATGTGTCCCGTCATAGGCGACAATCAGTTTAATTCGTCTCATCCAATCCCTCTCAATCCAAACAAAATGAGTGTCAACGCGACAAAAATGAGCAATACGGCTGTGTCTCGCGTTTGCCACTTCATCTCACGCAACCTCGTCCGCCCTTCTCCCCCACGGTAGCCGCGGGCCTCCATGGCCGTAGCGAGGTCCTCAGCACGTTTAAACGCGGAGATGAACAATGGGATCAAGAGTGGGATGACCCCTTTTAAGCGGGATTTCCAAGGTCCACTCATCAAATCGACCCCACGCGCCTGCTGAGCTTTCATAATCCGGTCCGTCTCATCCGCAAGCGTCGGTAGGAAACGGAGTGAAATGGAAAGCATCAACGCAATTTCGTGGGCCGGCACACGAATCCGTTCGAATGGCCGTAGCCCCGCTTCAATCGAATCGGTCAATTCCATCGGTGTCGTCGTTAACGTCACGAGTGTCGTCAACATGACGAGATAAAAGAAGCGAAGCGAGACAATCAGCCCCATTCGAATTCCTTCCGAATAAATCGCAATCGGTCCTAATTCGAATAGAAGTGTCCCGTCTCGATTGAATAACAGTTGTAAGATCAACGTGAAGACGATCAAAAATAAGATCATGCGAAGACCGTTCCATAAATAGCGCCACGATAACTGTGACAGTTTGACCGCAAACAACGTGAACGCGAGTAAAAATAAATTCGTCCATAAGTTGTCAGCTAAAAAAACAACTGGGATGAATCCTAAAATGAAGAGCGTCTTGGCACGCGCATCAAGGGAATGAAGCCACGAATGTCCGGGTATATATTGACCGATAATCATGTCGCTCCCCCTTTCAGCCGTTCCGCCACCCAATCCGCCAGCTCGCTCTCGGTTCGTACGAGCGGGATGGACGTTTCTCCAAGAACCGGTGCCATGTCACGAGCGAATCGTAAGACGTGCGGGATGTCGAGCTGGAGACGTCGCACCAGTACCTCGTCTTGGAACAATTCAAACGGGTCCCCATCAAACGCCACCTGACCACGCTCCATCACGATGACGCGCTCCGCATAGGCGAGTACATCATCCATGTCATGCGAGACAAGGATCAACGTAAGGTTCAACTCTTCTCGTAAACGTTTGAATAAGGCGAGCATGTCTCGTCTCCCAATTGGGTCGAGACCCGCTGTCGGTTCATCGACAATGAGCACATCAGGCCGGCTCGCTAAAACACCTGCAATCGCGACACGGCGCATCTGCCCTCCTGAAAGATCAAACGGCGAACGGTCCCATAACGTTTCATCCAAGCCGACGAGACGAAGGGCCTCGTGGGCTCGCTCTTTCGCTTCGGCATCTGTCGCGCCAAAGTTGCGCGGACCGAACATGACGTCGCGTTCGACCGTCTCTTCAAACAATTGGTGCTCTGGATATTGAAAGACGAGCCCAACGCGACGCCGAAGCGGCAAAAGATTCTGTTTCTTGTCACGACGCGTCCGAATCGGGGTGACAATGATATCATCGACCACCACACGTCCGTCAGTCGGGCGCAATAAGCCGTTCATATGTTGAACGAGTGTCGATTTCCCTGAGCCAGTATGCCCAAGAAACGCAACAAGCGCTCCCGACGGAATGGTTACATTCACATCGCGCAGCGCGGTTCGTTCAAACGGAGTATTCATTTGGTATTGATATGTTACTTCTTCAATGCGTATCGGCATAGATGGTTCACCAACTCCGAATGTTGTAGCATCAGACGATCGAGTGGAATGCCACGTGCCTTCAGTTCGAGTTGCATCCGAACGATAAACGGGACATCTAGTTGAATGTCACGAAGCGTATCTGGATGTTGAAACACGTCTTCAGGTGTGCCGGTCATCGCAATCTTGCCTTTCGACAATGCAATGATACGGTCAGCAAACAACACTTCGTCGAGCTCGTGTGTAATGGCGACAACGGTCATCCCTTCCGAGACGAGCTGTCGTACCGTTTGTAATACCTCTTGTCGCCCGATTGGGTCGAGCATGGAGGTCGCTTCATCGAGCACGAGGACACGCGGGCGCATTGCGAGAGCCGCAGCTATCGCAACGCGCTGCTTTTGTCCACCGGATAACTGATGCGGTTCACGGTCCGCTAGTTCCGATAATCCAACGCGCGCTAGACTGTCATCAATTCGACGAACCATTTCTTGACGTGGAAGTCCCATGTTTTCGAGAGAAAATGCCACATCATCGCGCACGGTCGCCCCGACAAATTGATTGTCGGGATTTTGAAAGACGACCCCGATCCGCGTTCGAACGTCCCACACGTCTGCGGCGTTCGACGGATCGAGTGTCTCTACGCGAACTTCCCCCTGTTCAGGAATGAGAAGTCCGTTCCACAACTTCGTCAGTGTCGACTTGCCAGAACCATTATGGCCGACAATCGCAAGCCATTCCCCTTTATATACATCGAGCGATAGGCCGTTAAGCGCCGGCTCAGACTGTCCAGGGTAATGAAATACGACATCTCGTACCATAATTTGTGATTCCATAGGTCGACTCCTTTCTGATGTGGAAACAGGGCAATACGTCACCGCATGCCCTGTTGACTGCCTAATGAATTAGACGAGTTCGATGATTACAACTTCTGCACCATCACCGCGGCGTGGGCCGACTTTCATGATGCGCGTGTATCCACCTTGACGTTCAGCGTAGCGTGGTGCCACGTCTTCGAACAATTTTTGGATTGCGTCTTTTTCTCCAGCGTTCTCCTTGCGAACGAATGAAGCTACTTGACGACGGGCATGAAGATCGCCACGTTTCCCAAGAGTGATCAATTTTTCAACGACTGGGCGAAGTTCTTTCGCTTTTTGTTCAGTTGTTTGAATGCGCTCGTTGATGATTAGGTCAGTTGCAAGATCACGCAAAAGCGCCTTGCGTTGCGAGCTTGTACGGCCAAGTTTCGAATAAGCCATTACATTTCCCTCCTTCGGTTGAACTTAGTCTTCTTTACGCAAGCCCAAACCGAGTTCGTCCAACTTGTGTTGAACTTCTTCGAGTGATTTACGTCCGAGGTTACGAACTTTCATCATCTCTTCCTCTGATTTGTTTGCGAGTTCTTGAACAGTGTTGATGCCAGCGCGCTTCAAGCAGTTGTACGAACGAACTGAGAGATCGAGTTCTTCAATCGTCATTTCGAGTACTTTTTCTTTTTGGTCTTCTTCTTTCTCGACCATAATTTCTGCGTTGAGAGCCTCATCTGTCAAACCAACGAAGATGTTCAAGTGTTCAGTCAAAATTTTAGCCCCTAATGATACAGCTTCTTCCGGACGAATTGAACCATCTGTCCACACGTCTAACAAAAGCTTATCAAAGCTAGCGTCTTGACCGACACGTGTTTTATCTACTTCGTAGTTCACGCGTTGAATCGGTGTATAGATCGAATCGATTGGAATGACCCCAATCGGCATATCATCACGTTTGTTATCTTCTGCCTGGACGTAACCACGACCACGGCGAGCAGTCAAACGCATGCGAAGCGTCGCATTGTCAGCGAGAGTCGCGATGTGGAGCTCAGGATTCAAGATTTCAACGTCGCTATCATGGGTAATGTCTGCCGCAGTGACAGCACCGGCACTTGAAACGTTAATCTCAAGCGTTTTCTCTTCTTCCGAGTACACTTTAAGTGCCAACTTCTTGAGGTTGAGTACGATTTGAGTGACGTCTTCGACAACACCGTCAATCGTAGAGAACTCGTGAAGCACGCCATCGATTTGAACCGCTGTTACCGCTGCACCTGGGAGCGATGACAATAGAATTCGACGTAGTGAGTTACCGAGAGTAGTGCCATATCCACGTTCAAGCGGTTCTACTACGAATTTACCAAACGTAGCGTCCTCGCTGATTTCGACCGTTTCGATCTTTGGTTTTTCAATCTCGATCATCTGAACCCCTCCTTGAGTATATCCTGCCGTGCAGTTTGAGCTGCTAAAGTATAAGCTGTCGTGCTAGGTAAACCCCTCACACGCTCAAGCGATTATACGCGGCGACGTTTTGGAGGGCGGCAACCGTTGTGCGGAACTGGAGTTACGTCACGGATTGCAGTAACTTCGAGACCAGTAGCTTGGAGCGCACGGATAGCCGCTTCACGTCCAGCACCAGGACCTTTAACGTTAACTTCTACTGTACGCATACCGTTGTCCATTGCAACTTTCGCTGCAGTTTCAGCAGCCATTTGCGCTGCGAACGGAGTCGATTTACGTGATCCTTTAAATCCAAGGTTACCAGAAGTAGCCCATGAGATCGCGTTACCTTGCGTATCAGTGATTGTGATAATTGTGTTGTTGAATGTAGAACGGATGTGTACCACACCGACTTCAACATGTTTTTTAACTTTACGTTTAGAACGTACGTTTTGCTTACGTTTCGCCATTGTTCAATTCCCTCCTTTACTTCTTCTTGTTCGCTACTGTACGGCGTGGGCCTTTACGAGTACGCGAGTTGTTCTTCGTGTTTTGACCGCGAACAGGGAGACTACGGCGATGACGGATACCGCGGTATGCGCCGATCTCGATCAAACGTTTGATGTTAAGTGAAACTTCACGACGAAGGTCACCTTCAACTTTGATTCCGTCAATTGCTTCACGGATACGGTTGAGTTCATCTTCAGTAAGGTCGCGTGTGCGTGTCTCTTCAGATACGTTAGCAGCCTTCAAAATTTCTTGTGCTTTTGTTTTACCAATACCATAGATGTATGTGAGCGAAATAACGATACGTTTTTCGCGTGGAATATCTACACCAGCAATACGTGCCATGTGTGCACCTCCTCTGAAATTAACCTTGTTTTTGTTTGTGTTTCGGGTTTTCGCAAATTACCATTACTTTACCCTTACGGCGAATAACTTTACATTTTTCGCAAATCGGTTTTACCGACGGTCTTACTTTCATGAGTATACCCTCCTCCTGGAAAAATCGGAGTTACTTATAACGGTACGTAATCCGCCCGCGAGTCAAGTCGTATGGAGACAACTCAACAGTTACGCGGTCACCTGGAAGGATCCGAATGTAGTGCATCCGAATTTTCCCTGAGACGTGCGCGAGCACCGTGTGGCCGTTTTCTAACTCCACTTTAAACATTGCGTTCGGAAGTGGTTCGACAACAGTGCCTTCCACTTCAATGACATCTTGTTTCGCCATCATTTATTCCCCTTTCTATATGAAAATCTTTAGGAGCACAGACGATCTATTGCCATCTACTGTGAGAGAAGGATCCAGAACGGATCAGTATGAAACAATAGAGCCTCATTCACCGGAATCGAGTTTCGTTAAAATCTCGTATCCATCGTCTGTGATGGCGATGGTGTGCTCAAAGTGGGCGCACATGCTACCGTCCACGGTGACAACTGTCCAGTTATCAGCCAGTGTTCGAACATAGCGTTGACCAGCATTAACCATTGGTTCAATGGCTAACGTCATCCCAGTCTTCAGGCGCGGCCCTTTCCCCGGTGGACCATAGTGTGGAATTTGCGGTTCTTCATGCAAATTTTGTCCAACACCATGACCGACGTATTCGCGGACGACAGAAAAGTCATGTGATTCAACATATGCTTGAATCGCATGCGAAATATCTGTCAATCGCCCTCCAGCCTTGGCGTGCTCCAATCCTTTATACAGACTTTCTTCGGTTACGTCAAGTAGCCGCTGTGTCTCTTCTGAGATTGTTCCCACTGGATAAGTCCAAGCGGAATCTCCATGGTATCCATTATAGTAGGCACCGATGTCGATTGAGATAATATCTCCATCCTTCAATACCCGTTTTCCTGGAATGCCATGAACAAGCTCTTCGTTCACCGAAGCGCAAACACTACCGGTAAAACCGTTATAGCCTTTGAACGATGGCGTCGCACCTTGGCTGCGAATGTAATCTTCCGCAATCCGGTCGAGCTCAAGCGTCGTGATTCCTGGTTTAATGTGCTGTTTGAGCACCTGGTGCGTTCGAGCAACAATTTGCCCAGCCTCACGCATAATCGCAATTTCACGAGGCGTCTTCGTGATGATCATTCAGTATCACCGAGTAATGCTTTGACATCGGCATATACGACATCGATTGGACGATCTCCATCCAATGTACGAAGATACCCTTTTTCAGCGTAAAAGTCAATGAGTGGTTTCGATTGCTCGATGTTGACGTCAAGGCGACGGCGAACCGTTTCCTCTTTATCGTCTTCACGTTGCATGAGTGCCGACCCATCCACATCACAGATGCCTTCCACTTTTGGTGGGTTGAAGATCACGTGATATGTCGCACCACACGTTGGGCAGATCCAACGACCTGTCAAGCGTGGAACGAGAATTTCCGCATCCACATCGATGTTGACGACGTGGTCAATCTGTTTCCCCAAATCTTTAAGCAAACTTTCGAGTGCCTCTGCTTGAGCAACAGTACGCGGGAATCCATCGAGTAAGAAACCTTTTTCTGTGTCATCTTGGCTAAGACGTTCACGTACGATTCCGATTGTTACCTCGTCCGGTACGAGTTCGCCTTTATCCATGAATGACTTGGCTTCTTTACCGAGTGGCGTTCCGCCTTTGATTGCCGCACGAAACATGTCGCCTGTCGAAATGTGAGGGATTTGGTACTCTTCTACGATTTTAGCCGCTTGAGTCCCTTTCCCAGCACCCGGTAAGCCCATGAGTACTAGATTCATCTCGGTTAGCCTCCAGTTTTGATTTTCACGAAGGGCTTGTAAACACGACAGGAAGGAAGGGTCAACCCTTCCTTCCGCTTTAACGGATAAAGCCTTTATAGTGTCGTTTTACAAGTTGACTTTCGATTTGTTTCATCGTGTCGAGGGCTACCCCGATGACGATCAACAAGCTCGTTCCTCCGATTTGAACGGAAGTTGGAAGACCGGCAAGCTTAATGAAGATTGTCGGCATGATCGCCACGAGCGATAAGAAGATCGCTCCGAAGAAAGTCAATCGATACAGCAACTTCGTGATGTACTGTTCTGTTTGCGCCCCAGGACGAATCCCAGGAATATAACCACCTTGCTTCTGCAGGTTTTCTGCCATTTGCTCAGGGTTGACCTGAATAAATGTATAGAAGTAGGCAAACGCAATGATTAACGCAACGTAAATCGACATTCCGATTGGCGCCGTCGTGTCAAAGTACGTCTGTAATTTTTGCGTTGTCTCCGGCGAAGCAATGAAGCTTGCAACAGTTGGTGGTGTTACCATGAAGGAAATCGCGAAGATAACCGGGATAACACCTGCTGCGTTTAGTTTGATTGGCAAGTGCGTTGACTGACCGCCCACTGGGGTACGGTTCGCCGTGCGTTTTGCATATTGGATTGGAATTTTGCGTGCCGCTTGTTGAACATAAATGATCCCAACCGTCACAGCCAAAATAACAAGTGCCAATACAACCAAGTAAACGATATTAATGAACAATGCATCTCCAGCGTTTTGGAGTTTTGTTTCATAAATCTGCGTGAAGATTCTTGGGAACCCTGCGACGATACCGGCGAAGATAATAATGGAAATACCATTCCCAACACCTTTCTCCGTTGTCATTTCACCAAGGAACATCAAGAACGCTGTACCCGCAGTGAGTACAATCGCGATCACAAAGTAAGTTGCCGTTCCCCACATCTCATTGACGAGACCTGGGTAGAGGCGGTTAAATCCAAACGACAGTGAAGTCGCTTGGACAAAGCCTAAGATGATCGTCCCATAGCGCGTGACCGTCGCTAACTTTTTACGGCCCGCCTCTCCTTGTTTAGCCCATTCGGCAAACTTTGGAACGACGTCCATTTGTAAAAGTTGCACAACGATCGATGCCGTAATGTACGGCATGATCCCCATTGCGAACAAGGAGAAGTTCTGTAAAGCATTTCCTCCAAACAAGTTCAAGAAGTCAAGAAGACCTCCTGAGTCAAAACGCAACACATCCGTATTCACCATCGGCACCGGGATATGAGCCCCGATGCGGAAAATGATGATGATTGCGAGTGTGAAGAGAATACGCTGTCGAATATCTTTCACGCGCCACATATTGGAGATCGTCTGAAACATCAGATCACCTCAACTGTACCGCCAGCTGCTTCGATTGCTTCTTTCGCTGCACCGGAGAACTTGTTGGCTTTTACAGTCAATTTAGTTTCAAGCTTGCCGTTAGCAAGGACCTTGATTCCGTCTTTAGCAGAGCTGACAACACCAGTCTCGATTAAGAGTTCTGGAGTAACTTCAGTACCTGCTTCGAAACGGTTAAGCGTGTCTAGGGAAACAACCGCGTACTCTTTACGAGTTGGGTTGTTGAAACCGCGTTTTGGAAGACGACGGTAAAGTGGGTTTTGTCCACCTTCAAATCCTGGACGAACGCCACCGCCCGAACGAGCTTTTTGACCTTTGTGTCCACGACCAGAAGTTTTACCGTTACCAGTCGCCATACCGCGACCGACACGGTTACGTTCGTGACGTGAACCTGGAGTTGGCTTCAATTCATGGAGTTTCATAGTGGCACCTCCTTATTTATTAAAATCTTTATTATTCGTTGATTTCTTTTACAGTCACAAGGTGCGACACTTTGTTGATCATACCGCGCATCGCGACGTTGTCTGGGACAACGACCGTTTGATGCATTTTGCGAAGACCGAGTGTACGTACAGTAACACGCTGATCTTCCGGACGACCAATTGTGCTGCGTGTGAGGGTGATTGCGAGTTTCGCCATGTCTAGTTCCCTCCCTTAGTTAAGAAGTTCTTCTACGCTTTTACCACGTAGTTTAGCAACTTCCTCTGCTTTTTTGAGCTCAGTCAAGCCCTGTACCGTCGCACGGACGATGTTGATCGGTGTGTTTGAACCTAACGATTTCGAAAGGATGTCACCTACACCTGCAAGTTCGAGCACCGCACGAACTGGACCACCAGCGATAACCCCAGTACCTTCAGAAGCTGGTTTCATGAATACACGACCTGCTCCGAATACTCCTGTGATTTCGTGTGGAATTGTTGTACCAACCATAGGTACTTGTACCATGTTTTTCTTAGCGGCTTCAATAGCCTTGCGAATCGCTTCTGGCACCTCTTGTGCCTTACCTGTACCGAAACCGACGTGACCATTTTTGTCACCTACGACTACGAGAGCAGCAAAACGGAAGCGGCGGCCACCTTTTACGACTTTCGCGACGCGGTTTACGGTAACAACGCGTTCTTCAAGTTGTTCCATGTTAACGTCTAACTGGCGCATCGAGTGTCCCCTCCTTTTTATTAGAATTTAAGACCTGCTTCACGAGCTGCTTCTGCAACAGCTTTGACGCGGCCATGATAGAGGTATCCACCACGGTCGAACACAACTGTGTCGATACCTTTCTCGAGTGCACGTTCTGCAGCAAGTTTACCAACAGCTTTCGCTGCTTCAACGTTACCGCCATTTGTAAGATCGAGAGCTTTATCTTTCGAAGATGCAGACACAAGCGTTGTTTGTGCCGCGTCATCGATAAGTTGTACGTAAATGTGCTTGCTCGAACGGAATACGTTCAAACGTGGACGAGCTGCTGTCCCCGTGATCGTACGACGTACGCGAGCATGACGTTTTTTACGAACTGCATTTTTATCTGCCTTTGTGATCATTTATGCCACTCCTTTCCGTTCATTTCGTGACGAATTACTTACCAGTCTTACCTTCTTTACGGCGAATACGTTCATCAGAGTAACGAACACCTTTACCTTTGTAAGGTTCTGGAGCACGGTACGAGCGGATTTGAGCAGCAACGTGACCGACGCGCTCTTTGTTAATCCCTTTTACGATGATTTGCGTGTTTGAAGGAACTTCGATTTCGATACCTTCCTCAGCAACGTACTCGATTGGGTGCGAGTAGCCGAGGTTGAGGACGAGTTTGTTACCTTGCTTCGTAGCACGGTAACCAACCCCCGAGATCTCAAGTGTTTTTTGGAATCCGTTCGACACACCTTGTACCATGTTGGCAATAAGGGCACGTGTCGTACCGTGAATTGTGCGGCTTTCTTTCGATTCGTCTGGACGAACAACCGTCAATTCGTTCTCTTCAACTTTGATTTCCAATGCCGGGTTAGCTGAAAGCGAAAGTTCACCTTTAGCACCTTTTACTGTGACCGTGTTGTCATTAGCAACTGTTACAGTAACGCCAGCAGGAATCGTAACTGGTTTTTTACCAATACGTGACATTGATTACACCTCCGTTCTTGTTAGAAAAGTGACTTACCAGATGTAGGCGATCACTTCGCCGCCGACTTGTTGTTGGCGAGCTTCTTTATCAGTCATAAGACCTTTAGATGTCGAAAGAACTGCGATTCCGAGTCCTCCGAGTACTTTAGGTACTTCATCAGCTTTTGCGTATACGCGAAGACCTGGTTTCGAAATACGTTTGAGACCAGTGATTACACGTTCGTTGCTTGCTCCATATTTAAGGAAAAGACGAAGTGTACCTTGTTTAGCGTCCTCGATATATTCAACATCGCGAATGAAACCTTCACGCTTAAGGATTTCAGCGATCTCACGTTTAATGTTCGAAGCTGGAAGCTCCATTTTTTCATGGCGAACCATGTTAGCGTTACGGATACGTGTAAGCATATCTGCAATAGGGTCTGTCATTACCATGCGATGTACCTCCTTTCACACTGTTAGTGGATTACCAGCTTGCTTTTTTAACACCAGGGATTTGACCTTTGTATGCAAGATCACGGAACTTGATACGGCTGATCCCGAATTTACCCATGTAACCATGCGGACGACCTGTGATGCTGCAACGGTTGTGCAAGCGTACAGGTGACGAGTTACGTGGCAATTTGCTGAGTCCGATATAATCGCCTTCAGCTTTCAACTTCGCACGCTTTTCAGCGTACTGGGCAACGAGTTTCTCGCGTTTAAGTTCGCGATTAACCATTGACTTTTTAGCCATGTTGTCGACCTCCCTCTAGATTATTTTTGGAATGGCATACCGAGAAGTGTGAGCAATTCACGTGCTTCTTCGTCTGTGTTTGCTGTTGTAACAACAACGATGTCCATACCGCGTACTTTAGATACTTTATCGTAATCGATCTCAGGGAAAATAAGTTGCTCTTTCACGCCAAGCGTGTAGTTACCGCGTCCGTCGAATGCTTTCTTCGATACACCGCGGAAGTCACGTACACGTGGAAGTGAAACAGTTACCAATTTGTCGAGGAAATCGTACATGCGCTCGCCACGAAGTGTAACCTTCGCACCGATTGGCATACCTTCACGAAGTTTGAAACCAGCGATTGATTTCTTCGCTTTCGTTACGAGTGGTTTTTGACCTGAAAGAATTGTTAATTCTTCAACTGCCATATCAAGTGCTTTCGAGTTCGAAACAGCGTCACCTACACCCATGTTGATGACAACCTTTTCGACTTTCGGTACTTGCATGACCGAGTCATAGTTGAATTTATCCATCATCGCTTTCACGATGTCGCTTTTATACTTCTCTTGCAAACGGTTCATAGTCGAATGGACCTCCTTTCGTCACGTTCTTCTTATTTATCGAGTGATTCGCCCGATTTCGCGACACGAACTTTTTTACCATCGACTACTTTGAAACCAACACGAGTTGGTTTGCCAGTTTTAGGGTCGAGTGGCATTACGTTCGAGACGTGAATTGGTGCTTCGATCTCAAGGATCCCGCCTTGTGGATTCGCTTGTGAAGGTTTCGCGTGTTTTTTCATCACGTTTACGCCTTCAACCACTACGCGGTTTTTGCTTGGCATAGCTTTGAGGATAACCCCTTGCTTGCCTTTATCTTTACCAGACATTACCTGGACTGTATCGCCTTTTTTAACATGCATCGTTTGCGCACCTCCTTATAGGATTGAAATTGGAAATTAAAGTACTTCCGGTGCCAACGAAACGATCTTCATGAATTCTTTTTCACGAAGTTCACGTGCAACTGGCCCGAAGATCCGTGTGCCGCGTGGGCTCTTGTCATCTTTGATAATGACTGCTGCGTTCTCATCGAAACGGATGTACGAACCATCTTTACGACGAGCGCCGCGTTTTGTACGAACGACAACTGCTCTGACAACGTCACCTTTTTTAACAACGCCACCTGGTGTTGCTTGTTTTACCGTTGCGACGATGATGTCACCGATGTTTGCAGTCTTACGACCAGAACCACCGAGAACTTTAATTGTCAACAGTTCACGCGCGCCAGAGTTGTCTGCTACTTTCAAGCGAGATTCTTGTTGAATCATGCGAGTGTACCTCCCTCCGGATGTTTAATAAATCCGAACTGTTATTAGATGATTACTGATTCTTCTACTACTGTTACAAGACGGAAACGTTTGTCTTTAGAAAGAGGACGTGTTTCCGCGATGCGAACGATATCGCCCACTTTAGCGACGTTGTTCTCATCGTGTGCTTTATATTTCTTCGTGTAGTTTACACGTTTGCCATAAAGTTTATGACGAACCTTTGTTTCTACTGCGACGACGATCGTTTTGTCCATTTTGTCAGACACGACGCGACCAGTGAACACTTTACGGTTGTTGCGTTCCATGAGTGTTACCTCCTCTCAAGAATCCGATGTAATTAGCCGTTGTTGATGCCGAGTTCGCGTTCACGAAGAATCGTTTTAGCACGCGCAATCGACTTGCGTACTTCACGGATACGAGCAGGATTCTCAAGCTGACCTGTAGCAAGTTGGAAGCGAAGGTTAAAGAGTTCTTCTTTCCACTCGCCCACTTTACCGTTGAGCTCTTCAGTTGTTGATTGACGGAGATCAGTTGCTTTCATTCGTATCACCACCATTTTCTTCACGTTTCACGAACTTACATTTTACTGGAAGTTTGTGCGATGCAAGACGAAGTGCCTCACGTGCCACTTCCTCAGATACACCTGCGATTTCGAACATTACTTTGCCAGGCTTAACTACAGCTACCCAGCCTTCTGGAGCACCTTTACCCGAACCCATTCGGACTTCGAGAGGCTTTTTAGTGTACGGCTTGTGTGGGAAGATCTTGATCCACACTTTACCACCACGTTTCATATAACGTGTCATTGCAATACGTGCTGATTCGATTTGACGGTTTGTAATCCAGCTCGCTTCGAGAGCTTGGAGACCGAACTCACCGAAGTGTACAGTTGTGCCGCGTTTAGCGTTCCCGCGCATTTTACCACGGTGTACACGACGATATTTCAC
Organism: Exiguobacterium sp. s75; assembly: GCF_018617145.1. Classification (GTDB taxonomy): domain Bacteria; phylum Bacillota; class Bacilli; order Exiguobacteriales; family Exiguobacteriaceae; genus Exiguobacterium; species Exiguobacterium profundum. The sequence continues at coordinate 36,494 of NZ_JACSJQ010000006.1, read as the reverse complement.
GCGTTTAGGTAACAACATAGTGTGTTGCCTCCTTCCTGAAAGAGTGTTTATTATTCAGCGTTTTTCGCTGTGTTGTTTTTTGTTGGAAGAACTTCACCGTGGTATAACCAAACTTTTACGCCGATTTTACCGTAAGTTGTGTCAGCTTCAGCTGTTCCGTAGTCGATGTCGGCACGGAGTGTGTGAAGTGGAACTGTTCCTTCCGAGTACTTCTCTGAACGAGCGATATCAGCGCCACCAAGACGACCAGAAACTTCTGTTTTGATCCCTTTGATGCCAGTACGCATCGAACGTTGAATAGATTGTTTCATTGCACGACGGAATGATACGCGACCTTCCAATTGACGAGCAATGTTTTCTGCTACAAGCTTCGCAACAGCGTCAGCGTTTTTCACTTCAACAACGTTGATGTGAACGCGTTTTCCGTCAGCGATTTTTGTAATGTGTTTACGGAGTGATTCGATTTCAGAACCACCTTTACCGATTACCATACCTGGCTTCGCAGTGTGAAGCGAAATGTTCACGCGGTTTGCAGCGCGTTCGATTTCAACTTTAGAAACACTAGCATCCTTCATTTTGTTTTCGATGTATTCACGAATAACGAAGTCTTCATGAAGGAGATCAGCGTAGTCTTTCTCAGCGTACCAACGCGAATCCCAGTCTTTGATAACACCAACGCGAAGACCGTGCGGATTTACCTTTTGACCCACTACATATCCCTCCTTATTTCTCAGTTACCACGATGTGGATGTGGCTTGTGCGTTTGTTAATACGGCTTGCGCGACCCATCGCACGTGGGCGGAAGCGTTTGAGTGTTGGACCTTCGTTTACGTAAGCTTCTGTTACAACGAGGTTCTCAATGTTCATATCGTAGTTGTGCTCTGCGTTAGCAATCGCTGATTTTAATACTTTTTCAACGACTGGCGATGCTGCCTTGTTCGTGTGAGCAAGGACAGAGAGCGCTTCGCCGACTTGTTTCCCGCGAATTAAGTCTACAACGAGACGTGCTTTGCGAGGAGCAAGACGGACCATATTAGCTGATGCTTTAGCTTGCATGGATTTGACCTCCCCTCAAATTACCGTTTCGTTTTCTTGTCTGATCCGTGACCTTTGTAAGTGCGTGTTGGAGCGAATTCACCAAGTTTGTGACCAACCATGTCTTCTGTCACGAATACTGGTACGTGTTTACGACCATCGTGCACACCGAACGTGTGACCCATGAATTCTGGGAAGATCGTCGAGCGACGTGACCAAGTTTTGATGACTTGCTTCTCACCAGATTCGTTGAGTTTGTCAACTTTAGCGAGTAAGTGGTGATCTGCGAATGGACCTTTTTTCAAGCTGCGACCCATGTTAGAACCTCCCTTTGGAATGATTCGGGAACGGCCCTTTCGAACCGCCCGAGAATCATGTAGTAATTATTTCTTACGGCGACGAAGGATGTACATGTCGCTCGATTTGTTTTTCTTACGAGTCTTAAGACCAAGAGCTGGTTTACCCCAAGGAGTAAGTGGGCCCGAACGACCGATTGGCGCACGACCTTCACCACCACCGTGTGGGTGATCAACCGGGTTCATTACAGAACCACGTACTGTTGGGCGTTTGCCTAACCAACGTGAACGTCCTGCTTTACCGATGTTTACGAGTTCGTGTTCTTCGTTACCAACTGAACCGATTGTCGCGCGGCAAGTGCCGAGGAACAAGCGTGATTCACCTGATTGAAGACGAACGATGACGTACTTGCCGTCACGTCCTTGGATTTGTGCCGATGCACCAGCCGCACGAACTAGCTGACCGCCTTTACCAGGCTTAAGCTCGATGTTGTGGATTGTTGTACCGACAGGGATGTTTACGAGTGGAAGAGCGTTCCCCACTTTGATATCCGCTTCAGGACCAGACATGATTTCCATGCCTACTTTGATGCCCTTAGGAGCGAGGATGTAACGTTTCTCACCATCTACATAGTTGATGAGTGCGATGTTTGCTGAACGGTTTGGATCGTATTCGATCGTTGCTACGCGTCCTGCAACGCCATCTTTGTTACGTTTGAAATCGATGATACGGTATTTACGCTTGTGACCGCCACCTTGGTGACGAACAGTCAAGCGACCTTGGTTGTTACGTCCGCCTTTTTTCGAAAGCTTTTCAGTTAACGATTTTTCAGGGCGATTCGTTGTGATCTCTGCAAAGTCGAGAGATGTCATGTTACGACGACCGTTAGTGGTCGGCTTAAACTTTTTGATTGCCATCGAGGATTCCCTCCTTTTCTTCTAAGGTAGTTAATTAACCGAGGAAGTCGATTGTGTTGCCTTCAGCAAGGGTTACGATCGCTTTTTTACGACGAGCTGTGTAACCAGAGTGACGACCGACACGTTTCGCTTTCGGTTTGTAGTTCATTGTGTTTACCGAAGCAACTTTCACGTTGAAGATTGTTTCGATAGCGTGTTTCACTTGCGATTTAGTCGCTTTTACGTCGATTTCGAAAACGTATTTGTTAGCTTCCATGAGGCTAACTGAACGCTCAGTGATGATCGGACGTTTGATGATATCGTATGCTTGAGCCATTATGCAAGCACCTCCTCTACCTTCGCAACCGCATCTTTAGTGAAGATGACTTTGTCGTTAGCAACGAGGTCAAGAACGTTTACGCCTGCTGCGTCGATCACAGTCACTCCTGGGATGTTACGAGCTGCGAGAGCGATAGTCTCATTGTAGTCCGCTGTGACTACAAGAGCCTTACGTTCTACTGATAAGCTGTTGAGTACAGCAGCCATATCTTTTGTTTTTGGTGCATCGAAAGCAAGGCCTTCGAGGACGATGAATTCGTTGTTTTGTACTTTCGACGAAAGAGCCGAGAGAAGTGCTAAACGACGAACCTTCTTAGGAAGTTTGTAAGAGTATGAACGTGGTGTTGGACCGAAGACTGTACCACCACCAACCCATTGTGGTGAGCGGATAGAACCTTGGCGCGCACGACCAGTTCCCTTTTGTTTCCATGGTTTACGGCCGCCACCGCGTACTTCCGAGCGACCTTTCGTATCGTGAGTACCTTGACGGCGTGATGCTTGTTGCATGACGATTGCGTCGTAAAGTACTGATTCGTTTGGCTCGATTCCGAAGATGGCTTCTGCCAATTCGATTTCGCCAACTTGTGAACCTGTTTGGTTAAGCAAAGCTACTTTAGGCATTCGTAATTCCTCCTTTCCGTGCAGTTAATTAGTTACCTTTGACCGCTGATTTGATGATGACGTTCGATTTACGAGCGCCTGGGATAGCACCTTTCACGAGGAGAAGGCCACGTTCCACATCAACTTTAACGACTTCAAGGTTTTGAATTGTTTTACGCTCTCCACCCATTTGACCAGGAAGAAGTTTCCCTTTAAATACGCGGTTAGGAGCGACAGGACCCATCGAACCAGGACGACGGTGGTAGCGCGAACCGTGAGCCATTGGTCCACGTGATTGTCCGTGACGCTTGATCGCACCTTGGAATCCTTTACCTTTCGATGTACCTGTTACGTCTACTAATTCACCTGCAGCGAAAATGTCTGCCTTAATCTCTTGACCGATTTCGTATCCTTCTACTGAAGTACGAACTTCTTTGATGAAGCGCTTAGGTGTCGCGTTTGCTTTCGCAGCGTGACCTTTTGATGGTTTGTTTTGACGTGATTCTTTGATGTCTCCGAAACCAAGTTGAACTGCTTCGTAACCGTCTGTGTCAACTGTTTTAAGTTGAAGAACGACGTTACCTTCTACAGCAACTACTGTTACTGGTACAACTTCGCCTGCTTCGTTGAAGATTTGAGTCATACCAAGTTTTGTTCCTAAGATTCCTTTAGCCATGAGATACACCTCCTGTTAATAATTAATTGTCTCTTCTGGCTAGTATCTACTATATGAAGAATTAAAGTTTGATTTCGATGTCTACACCTGATGGTAACTCGAGACGCATAAGCGAATCGACTGTTTTCGGTGTTGGGTTTACGATGTCGATCAAGCGTTTGTGTGTACGCATTTCGAACTGCTCACGAGCATCTTTGTACTTGTGAACCGCACGAAGAATCGTGTAAACCGATTTTTCAGTTGGGAGCGGGATTGGACCCGATACCTTTGCACCTGAACGCTTCGCAGTGTCAACGATCTTCTCAGCTGATTGATCGAGAACGCGATGGTCATATGCTTTTAAACGAATACGAATTTTTTCATTTGCCATGTTTGTTTCCCTCCTTTGTCGCCTACTTTAAAAATAGACAATTCTCCGCGGAAATTTCCACACCGGCCATGGCAATGCTGCCTGGCGTGTCATAACCTCCCGCTTCAACGCAGCGTGCTTGTGTCAGCAGAGGTATCCGATCATTGCAAATCAACGATTGGACCCGTTTTCTGCTGTAAAGTCTCTCACCACTCGCACAAACACTTAATCATTATATCTAATCTGGTCATGGAATGCAAGATTAGATTTTTGAAGTTGCTGGTTGTCTGATGAGTTGCTCAACGTTCCCTAATGTAACAAGATTCGCGAGCTTTTGCAAGCAAAAATTCATTCTTTTATTGAACTATTTTTCAAACGAACTCCCATGTCAACTCGACCTAGCGTTTCATCACCTCTCCAAAACGCTCTGTCACCCCTTCTATGACTGATTGTGGCGCTCGTTTTAAACAGTCTTGAACAATTCCTTCATTAACACTGTGCGTCTTGAAATAGCGGAGCAATGACGCTAATTTATCCTTTCGTCCGATGACCGTGTAAAGGACGACCCACTCTTCTAGGTGCATCCATTGTCCATCTGGTTCAATGAAAGGATGCGTATAGATTCCGTCGGTACACTTCATTCGGAAACTAGACATGACGTCCACATCTGTTCCCTCGAATATATACTCTCCAAAGTAGGTCGTTACGTATGCGTCGTGAGGATCTGATGGTTTCTTCTCCCCAGCACGACTAAGTACACGATCGATTTTTTCAAACTGGTCCGGTTCAACAAAAACATCGATGTCATTCGTTACCTCGACGATGCCATGATGCTTCAACAGCTCAGAACCGCCAATGCGATACTCAATCCCATTCAAGCGACAAATCGTCTCTAGTTGCTTCAGCATGACGCCACTCCTTTCTCGTATGCCTCATCTTACCATGTTGTGATAGAAACACAAAAAAGCAGCCCGCATATTGCGGACTGCTTAATGTTGTTCAGTTGAATCAATAGATTACTCGATGATTTCTGTTACTGAACCAGCACCTACAGTACGGCCACCCTCACGGATAGAGAAACGTGTACCGTCTTCGATCGCGATTGTAGAAATCAATTCGATCGTCAACTCGATGTTGTCTCCTGGCATTACCATTTCAGTACCTTCTGGAAGGTGAACGATACCTGTTACGTCAGTTGTACGGAAGTAGAACTGCGGACGGTAGTTCGCGAAGAATGGCGTGTGACGGCCACCCTCTTCTTTAGAAAGAACGTAGATTGATGCTTTGAATTTAGAGTGTGGTGTGATTGAACCTGGCTTAGCAAGTACTTGTCCACGCTCGATGTCGTCACGTGATACACCACGGAGAAGTGCACCGATGTTGTCGCCAGCTTCAGCATAGTCAAGAAGCTTACGGAACATCTCTACACCAGTACATACAGTTTTCTTCGTTTCTTCTGTAAGACCAACGATTTCGATCTCGTCGTTGACGCGGAGAACACCACGCTCAACACGACCAGTCGCTACAGTACCACGACCAGTGATTGAGAATACGTCCTCAACAGGCATCATGAAGTCTTTTTCAGTGTCACGAACTGGTTCTGGGATGTACTCATCAACAGCGTTCATGAGTTCCATAACTTTTTCTTCCCACTGAGCTTCACCGTTAAGTGCGCCAAGTGCAGAACCTTTGATTACAGGGAGGTCGTCGCCTGGGAAGTCGTATTCAGAAAGAAGTTCACGGATTTCCATTTCAACGAGTTCGAGAAGCTCTTCGTCGTCTACCATGTCAACTTTGTTCATGAATACTACGATGTAAGGAACACCTACTTGACGTGAAAGAAGGATGTGCTCACGTGTTTGTGGCATTGGGCCATCTGTTGCAGATACAACGAGGATCGCGCCGTCCATTTGAGCAGCACCAGTGATCATGTTTTTAACATAGTCAGCGTGTCCTGGGCAGTCAACGTGTGCGTAGTGACGCTTGTCAGTTTCGTACTCGATGTGAGCTGTTGCGATTGTGATACCGCGCTCGCGCTCTTCTGGAGCACCATCGATTTGGTCGAACTTAGTAGCTGTTTTACCTTGTGCACGTGAAAGTACAGCAGAGATTGCTGCAGTCAAAGTTGTTTTACCGTGGTCAACGTGGCCAATTGTACCAACGTTAACGTGCGGCTTAGAACGGTCGAATTTTTCTTTACCCATTCTAGATTCCTCCTCTATTAAACGATTAGTTTTATTTAACTAGGAAGACGTAGGCTACTTTTAACATACGTCTTCCTTAGCTTACAACAATCAATCTAGCGATACAACCGTTATTAGCCGTTCGCTTTTTTGACGATTTCTTCAGCGATTGATTTCGGTACTTCTTCGTAGTGATCGAAGTGCATCGAGTACGTTCCGCGTCCTTGTGTACGTGAACGAAGTGATGTTGCGTAACCGAACATTTCTGAAAGTGGAATCATCGCTTTAACGACTTGTGCGTTACCGCGAGCTTCCATACCTTCTACGCGTCCACGGCGTGACGTGACGTCACCCATGATGTCACCCATGTATTCTTCTGGGATAACAACTTCAACACGCATCATTGGCTCAAGGATAACAGCTTTCGCTTGGTCCTTAAGTTGTTTAACCGCCATCGAAGCAGCAACTTTAAACGCCATCTCGTTCGAGTCGACATCGTGGTACGAACCGAATACGAGACGAGCTTTAACGTCTACTACTGGGTAACCAGCGAGGATACCGTTTTCGAGAGCTTCTTCAATCCCGTTTTGAACAGCAGGGACGTATTCACGTGGTACAACACCACCGACGATCTTGTTCTCGAACTCGAATCCAGCGCCTTCTTCGTTCGGCTCGAATTCTACGACAACGTGACCGTACTGACCGCGTCCACCAGACTGACGAACGAATTTCGAATCGATCTTCGCAGCGCCACGGATTGTTTCACGGTAAGCAACTTGTGGTGCACCAACGTTAGCTTCTACTTTGAATTCGCGACGCATACGGTCAACGAGGATGTCAAGGTGAAGCTCACCCATACCAGAGATGATCGTTTGACCAGTCTCAGGGTTTGTTTCAGTGCGGAATGTTGGATCTTCTTCTGCGAGTTTCGCAAGAGCTTGACCCATCTTATCTTGGTCTGCTTTCGATTTAGGCTCGATTGCAACCGAGATAACTGGTTCTGGGAACGTCATTGACTCGAGAACGATGTTATCTTTCTCAGAGCAAAGCGTGTCACCAGTAGTCGTGTCTTTGAAACCAACAGCAGCGGCGATGTCACCAGCGAATACCATTGGAATCTCTTCACGGCTGTTTGCGTGCATTTGAAGGATACGACCGAGACGCTCACGCTTCCCTTTAGTCGAGTTCTTCACGTATGATCCCGCTTCAGCTGTACCAGAGTACACGCGGAAGAACGTCAATTTACCGACGTAAGGGTCAGTCATAACTTTGAACGCAAGTGCTGAGAATGGAGCTTCGTCAGAAGGCTCACGTGTGATTTCTTCTTCTGTATCGAGGTTGATCCCTTTGATTGACTCTACATCAACTGGTGATGGGAGGTAATCAACAACGGCGTTAAGCATGAGCTGAACACCTTTGTTCTTGAAGGCAGAACCAACGAGTACAGGGTAGAATTCAACGCTAAGTGTCGCTTGACGGATTGCAGCTTTCAATTCATCGATTGAAATCTCTTCACCTTCAAGGTACTTCATCATCAACTCTTCATTGAAGTCAGCAACACCTTCGATCAATTGACCGCGAAGTTCTTCAGCTTGGTCAGCCATGTCAGCTGGGAAGCCATCTGTTACTTCGATGTCAGTACCGAGGTCGTTGTTGTACATGTAAGTCTTCATTTCAACGAGATCGATGATCCCTTTGAAATCGTCCTCTGCTCCGATTGGGAGTTGGATCGCGTAAGCGTTCGCTTGAAGACGATCGTGGAGCGTCTTCACAGAGTACAAGAAGTCTGCGCCGATTTTATCCATCTTGTTGACGAATACGACACGTGGTACACCATATGTCGTTGCTTGACGCCATACAGTTTCTGTTTGTGGTTCTACACCTGACTGAGCGTCAAGTACAGCAACCGCACCATCAAGTACACGGAGTGAACGTTCAACTTCTACAGTGAAGTCTACGTGTCCAGGTGTATCGATGATGTTTACACGGTGGCCATTCCACTGTGCAGTTGTCGCAGCCGAAGTGATCGTGATTCCACGCTCTTGCTCCTGCTCCATCCAGTCCATTTGTGAAGCACCTTCGTGCGTTTCACCAATTTTATGGATACGACCTGTGTAATAAAGAATACGTTCAGTTGTTGTCGTTTTACCGGCATCGATGTGAGCCATGATCCCGATGTTACGAGTATTCTTTAGGGAGAATTCTCTTGCCATACTGGGTATTCTCCTTCCGCATGTTTGATTTTCGTGTGCGCGCACACGATATGATTATACCCGAAAGCCACTCCGTTAAGCCATGCTTGGCGGAGTGGACTTTACGATTAAATTACCAACGATAGTGAGCAAACGCTTTGTTAGCTTCTGCCATCTTATGCATGTCTTCGCGTTTCTTAACAGATGCACCAGTGTTGTTGGCTGCATCCATGATTTCGTTCGCGATACGTTGCTCCATCGTTTTTTCGTTGCGGAGACGAGCGTAGTTCACGAGGTAACGAAGACCAAGTGTTGTACGGCGCTCTGGACGAACTTCTACAGGAACTTGGTAGTTAGCCCCACCTACACGGCGTGCTTTAACTTCAAGTACAGGCATGATGTTGTTCATTGCTTCTTCGAACACTTCCATAGGCTCTTTGCCTGAGCGTTCAGCGATGATGCCAAATGCGTTGTAAATGATAGTTTGAGCTGTACCTTTTTTACCGTCTAACATGACACGGTTAATGAGGCGAGTTACCAATTTCGAGTTGTAGATCGGATCTGCGATAACGTCACGACGTTCTGCACGGTTTTTACGCATCCGAGTACCCTCCTTTCAAAATTTCAATTGTAGTTTAGTTGGCGAGAATTACTTCTTCGCAGCTTTCGGACGTTTCGTACCGTATTTAGAACGGCCTTGCATACGTCCATCAACACCTGCAGTGTCAAGCGCACCACGAACGATGTGGTAACGTACCCCTGGTAAGTCTTTTACACGTCCTCCACGGATAAGAACAACGCTGTGCTCTTGAAGGTTGTGGCCAATACCTGGGATGTACGCAGTCACTTCGATTTGGTTAGTCAAACGAACACGAGCATACTTACGAAGCGCCGAGTTCGGTTTCTTCGGAGTCATTGTACCAACACGTGTACAAACACCACGTTTTTGTGGTGAGCTCACGTTTGTTTGTGACTTGATGAAACTGTTGTAACCTTTGTTAAGTGCTGGAGAGTCAGATTTCACGACTTTCGATTTACGTCCTTTACGGACTAACTGGTTAATAGTAGGCATCTTTGAAGATCCTCCCTTCCTGAATGTTGCTATTTTCTAGTCCCACCGACCCGGGTGGTTCATTTAAGGTCATAACGAAACGTTTTTACGAGGCGTAGGCATTCCATGACCTCGCAAAAACGTGAGTTATACCTTGAAAGTGGCAATTGTAGCAGCCAAACCTTCCCGTAGAAAGTTCGGATGGACGTCCAAGTAGCTTGCCGACTGCTGGACATCGTTGTCATCGACAACAACCGATTGGCGGCACTAAATCATAGTAGCACCGCCAACCTGCGCTGTCAAGACGTATTTTACTCGACAGTTGTATCTTCGAGCGCAACTGGCGCCTCATCTTCTTTGAGTTCCACATCACGGTAGACAGCCATTCCAGTACCAGCTGGAACGAGTTTACCGATGATGACGTTCTCTTTAAGTCCGAGGAGATAGTCACGTTTCCCTTTGATTGCTGCATCTGTCAAGACGCGAGTCGTTTCTTGGAACGAAGCCGCTGAGAGGAACGAATCTGTCTCAAGTGAGGCTTTTGTGATCCCGAGAAGGACTGGTTTCGCAGTCGCTGGGTGTTTTCCATCACGAATCGCATCTTTACACGCTTCTTTGAAGACGCTGATGTCGACGAGTGATCCAGGGAGAAGCGGTGTGTCACCTGATTCGATAACTTTGACACGACGAAGCATTTGGCGAACCATGACCTCAACGTGCTTATCACCGATTTCTACCCCTTGCATCCGGTAAACTTTTTGAACTTCTTGGAGAAGATAGTTCTGAACACCAGATACACCACGGACGGCGAGCAATTCTTTCGGATCGATCGAACCTTCCGTGAAGACTTCACCGGCTTCTACTGTGTCGCCGATTTGAACGCGGAGACGCGCTCCGAATGGAATCGTGTATGAGCGAGTCTCACTGAATCCTTCGACCGTGAGTTCACGCTTGTCACGCGATTCTGTGAAGTCGATGACCGTACCAGAGATTTCCGAGATGACCGCTTGACCTTTCGGGTTACGGGCTTCGAATACCTCTTGGATACGTGGAAGACCTTGTGTGATATCGTCTCCGGCAACCCCACCTGTGTGGAAGGTACGCATTGTAAGCTGCGTTCCTGGCTCACCGATTGATTGTGCGGCAATGATACCGACGGCTTCCCCGACTTCAACATTTGATCCAGTTGCCAAGTTGCGTCCGTAACACTTCTTACATACGCCGTGTGACGTGTTACATGTGAAGGCTGTACGGATTTCAACTTTTTCAACACCCGCATCAACGATGATGCGCGCGATGTCTTCTGTGATCAATTCGTTCTTATCGATCAACACTTCGCCCGTTTCAGGGTGTGTGACCGTTTCGAACGATGTACGTCCGACGAGACGGTCGTACAAGCTTTCGATTTCTTCCGTACCTTCGCGGAGTGCAGAAACACGGATTCCGCGGTCTGTTCCACAATCCTCTTCACGGATGATGACATCTTGCGCTACGTCAACGAGACGACGCGTCAAGTAACCTGAATCGGCTGTCTTCAAGGCTGTATCGGCAAGACCTTTACGAGCCCCGTGAGTCGAGATGAAGTACTCTTGAACCGTCAGACCTTCACGGAATGACGATTTGATTGGAAGTTCGATGATGCGACCAGATGGAGCGGCCATCAAACCACGCATACCCGCAAGCTGCGTAAAGTTCGATGCGTTACCACGGGCACCTGAGTCAGACATCATGAAGATTGGGTTCAGGCGGTTGAGGGATTTCATCAATCGAGATTGAATTTCATCCTTCGCTTCGTTCCAAGCACGGACAACGCGCTCGTAACGCTCATCTTCAGTGATGAGACCACGACGGAACGACTTCATGATTTGGTCGACTTGTTTTTGTGCTTCGTCAAGGATTTCCTGTTTATCCGGAAGTACGATGATATCGGCAATCCCGACCGTCACACCCGCTTTTGTCGAGTGCTTGAAGCCAAGATCTTTCATCCGGTCAAGCATGCGGCTTGTTTCCGTCGTTTCAAACTTCTGGAACACTTCCGCGATGACTTTTCCAAGGAAACCTTTTTTGAACGGGTCGATGATTGGACGTGATGCGATTTCTTCCGCAACGTTCGCCCCTTTGTCGATGAAGTACTTGTCAGGCGTTGCTTCCTGTAAGTTTTCCATCGTCGGCTCGTTCAAGTATGGGAACGTATTTGGCAAGATTTCGTTGAAGATCATCTTACCAACTGTCGTAATGAGCAATTTCTCGTTCTGTTCGTCTGTGAACGTTGGGTTGTTGAGCGTACGCGCCGGAAGTGCCACACGCGAGTGCAAGTGGACATAACCGTTTTGGTAAGCAATCAACGCTTCGTTGACGTTCGAGAACACTTTCCCTTGACCGACGGCATCTTCACGTTCGAGTGAGATGTAGTAGTTACCGAGGACCATATCCTGCGATGGTGTAACAACTGGTTTTCCGTCTTTCGGGTTCAAGATGTTCTGCGCAGCGAGCATGAGAAGACGTGCTTCCGCTTGTGCTTCTGCAGAGAGCGGAACGTGGACGGCCATTTGGTCACCATCGAAGTCGGCGTTGTATGCCGTACATACGAGTGGGTGAAGGCGAATCGCACGACCTTCAACAAGAATCGGTTCGAATGCTTGAATACCAAGGCGGTGAAGTGTCGGGGCACGGTTCAAAAGGACCGGATGCTCACGAATGACTTCTTCAAGGACGCCCCAGATTTCAGGTTGCATCTTCTCGATTTTGCGTTTGGCGTTCTTGATGTTTGAAGCGATGCCGCGACCGACAAGCTCTTTCATCACGAACGGTTTGAAGAGTTCAAGCGCCATCTCTTTTGGAAGACCACACTGATACATCTTCAAGTTCGGACCTACGACGATAACCGAACGTCCTGAATAGTCGACCCGTTTACCGAGAAGGTTTTGACGGAAACGACCTTGTTTCCCTTTCAACATGTGTGAAAGTGATTTAAGCGGACGGTTACCAGGACCTGTTACCGGACGACCACGACGACCGTTGTCGATGAGGGCGTCAACCGCTTCTTGAAGCATACGCTTCTCGTTTTGCACGATGATGTTCGGCGCGCCGAGGTCGAGCAAACGTTTGAGACGGTTGTTCCGGTTGATGACTCGACGATACAAATCGTTCAAGTCAGATGTCGCAAAGCGTCCACCATCAAGCTGTACCATCGGGCGAAGCTCTGGTGGGATGACAGGAAGTACTTCAAGGATCATCCAGTCTGGATTGTTTCCTGAAGTGAAGAATGCATCGAGAACTTCCAAGCGCTTGATCGCACGTGTACGACGTTGACCTTGGACTGTTTTCAACTCTTCACGAAGCTCGCCTACTTCTTTTTCAAGATTAACGTCTTGAAGAAGTGTACGGATGGCTTCAGCACCCATGTCTGCTTTGAAGTCGCTACCGTATTTTTCACGATAGAGACGGAATTCTTTTTCCGAGAGAAGTTGTTTCTTCTCAAGCGGAGTATCACCTGGCTCTGTGACCACGTAAGATGCGAAGTAAATGACTTCTTCAAGCGCACGTGGTGACATGTCGAGAACAAGCCCCATGCGGCTTGGAATCCCTTTGAAGTACCAGATGTGCGAAACTGGTGCCGCGAGCTCGATATGGCCCATTCGCTCGCGACGCACTTTCGCTTTCGTCACTTCAACGCCACAGCGGTCACAAATGACTCCTTTATAACGGATACGTTTGTATTTCCCACAGTAACATTCCCAGTCTTTCGTAGGACCGAAGATTCGTTCACAGAATAATCCGTCCTTCTCTGGTTTAAGTGTACGATAGTTGATCGTTTCCGGCTTTTTGACTTCACCGTAAGACCACGAACGGATCTTCTCTGATGAAGCCAAGCCGATTTTCATATATTCAAATCGATTAACATCTACCAAGGGGCCGACCTCCCTTTTCGCCTTATTCCTCTTCCGTAACAGTCGGTTGAACGACTTGTTCTAACGCCGATGTTGCGTTCGGGATGTTGTCGTCATCTTCATCTTTCATTTCGACTTCTTCATCATCCGCTGACATCATCTTGACTTCCATACCGAGCGCTTGAAGCTCTTTGATCAAGACGCGGAATGACTCAGGAACGCCCGCTTTCGGAACGCTCTCGCCTTTCACGATGGCCTCATATGCTTTCACACGACCGACCGTGTCATCCGACTTGATTGTCAAGATTTCTTGGAGCGTGTAGGCTGCACCGTACGCTTCAAGAGCCCAAACTTCCATCTCCCCGAAGCGCTGACCACCGAACTGTGCTTTACCACCGAGCGGTTGTTGCGTAACGAGTGAGTATGGTCCTGTCGAACGAGCGTGAAGTTTGTCATCAACCATGTGCGCGAGTTTGATCATGTACATGACACCGACCGAGACGCGGTTATCGAACGGTTCACCCGTACGACCGTCATAGAGACGCGTTTTCGCATCTTTATCCATACCAGCCTCTTCAATCGTTGCCCATACGTCTTCCTCACGCGCTCCATCGAATACAGGTGTTGCCACTTTGATACCGAGCTTCTTCGCTGCCATACCAAGGTGGAGTTCAAGTACCTGACCGATGTTCATACGAGATGGTACCCCAAGCGGGTTGAGCATGATGTCAACCGGTGTACCGTCTGGCATGTATGGCATATCTTCTTCAGGGAGGATTCGCGAGATAACACCTTTGTTACCGTGACGTCCCGCCATCTTATCCCCTTCGTGAATCTTACGTTTTTGAACGATATAGACACGTACCATTTGGTTGACGCCTGGAGACAATTCGTCACCGTTTTCACGGTCGAACACTTTGACATCCAAGATGATTCCGTCTCCACCGTTTGGTACACGAAGTGACGTATCACGTACTTCACGTGCCTTCTCACCGAAGATTGCGTGCAAGAGACGCTCTTCCGCCGTCAATTCTGTAACGCCCTTAGGTGTTACTTTACCGACGAGGATATCGCCATCCTTGACTTCAGCTCCGATGCGGATAATTCCACGATCGTCCAAGTTACGAAGTGCGTCATCTCCGACGTTTGGAATATCACGTGTGATTTCCTCTGGTCCGAGTTTCGTGTCGCGTGACTCTGACTCGTACTCTTCGATATGAATCGACGTGTACACGTCATCTTTCACGAGACGCTCACTCATGATGATCGCATCCTCATAGTTGTAACCATCCCATGTCATGAAGGCAACGACGACGTTACGGCCGAGCGCGAGCTCACCCATATCCATCGATGGACCGTCTGCAAGGATTTCTCCTTTTTCGACACGGTCACCAGCTGCGATGATTGGTTTTTGGTTATAGCATGTCCCTTGGTTCGAACGGACATATTTTTGAAGTTTGTAACGGTCAAGGTCACCTGAAACCTCAGAACCGTTCACGTCAGACGTGCGACGGATCAAGATTTCACGCGCTGTGACGCGTTCGACGACACCTGGGTATTTCGCAACAATAGCTGCCCCAGAGTCTTTCGCAGATACGTATTCCATGCCGGTACCGACAATCGGTGAATCCGGTTGAAGGAGTGGTACTGCTTGACGTTGCATGTTCGCTCCCATGAGGGCACGGTTCGAGTCATCGTTCTCGAGGAACGGGATACATGCCGTTGCGGCAGAAACAACCTGTTTCGGCGAAACGTCCATGTAGTCCACTCGGCTTGGCTCGACTGACAAGTTTTGTCCGCGGAAACGGCAAAGAACTTGTTCGTCTGCAAAGTGGCCATCTTCTGTGAGCGGCATGTTTGCCTGTGCGACGACATAGAGGTCTTCCTCGTCAGCCGTCATATATTGAATGTCGCCAGTGACAAGACCTGTTTCTGGGTCAACACGACGGTATGGTGCTTCGATGAAACCGTACTCGTTCACTTTCGCATAAGACGAGAGTGAGTTGATGAGTCCGATGTTCGGCCCCTCTGGTGTTTCGATTGGACACATCCGACCGTAGTGCGAATAGTGAACGTCTCGAACTTCGAAACCAGCACGCTCACGTGTCAAACCACCCGGTCCAAGTGCAGAGAGACGACGCTTGTGCGTGAGCTCTGCGAGCGGGTTCGTTTGGTCCATGAACTGTGACAATTGCGAGCTACCGAAGAACTCTTTAAGTGATGCGATAACCGGGCGGATGTTGATGAGCGCCTGTGGTGTGATCGCATTTTGATCTTGAATCGACATACGTTCTTTTACGACACGTTCCATACGGGAAAGCCCGATCCGGAATTGGTTTTGGAGAAGTTCTCCGACTGAACGAAGACGACGGTTTCCTAAGTGGTCGATGTCATCTGTTGTTCCGACTTCGTGAAGTAAGTTGAAGAAGTAGTTGATTGAAGCGATAATATCGGCTGGCGTAATATGTTTTACGCTGCGATCGATATTGCCATTTCCGATGATGTTCAAGATACGCTCTCCATCTGGGTCATCCGGTGAGATGACTTTGATTGACTGAAGACCGAATGGCTCACCTTCAGCGACACCACCAGTTGGTTCCGCATCGATATAGCCAAGGCCGTTCTCCAAGTGCGGGAGGATACGATCTAAGTTGCGGCGGTCGAGGATTGTTCCAGCTTCGGCGAGTACCTCGCCTGTTTCCGGGTCCACGAGCGTTTCCGCTAATTTTTGACCGAACAAACGGTTCTTAAGATGAAGTTTTTTGTTCATCTTATAGCGACCGACGTTCGCTAAGTCGTAACGTTTCGGGTCGAAGAAACGTGAAACGAGAAGAGATTTCGCATTTTCTACCGTTGGTGGTTCACCAGGACGGAGACGCTCATAAATCTCGATCAACGCTTTCTCTGTAGACTCCGTATTATCTTTTTCAAGGGTGTTACGAAGGTATTCGTCATCCCCGAGAAGGTCGATAATTTCTTGGTCCGTACCGAATCCGAGGGCACGCAACAACACCGTTACCGGAATTTTACGGGTACGGTCGATACGAACATAAACGATATCTTTGGCATCTGTCTCGAGTTCGAGCCAAGCACCACGGTTCGGGATGACGGTTGCGCCAAATCCACGTTTACCGTTTTTATCGAGTTTAGCGTTATAGTACACGCTCGGTGAACGGACAAGCTGGGAAACGATGACGCGTTCTGCACCATTGATGATAAACGTTCCCGATTCTGTCATGAGCGGGAAATCCCCCATGAACACTTCTTGTTCTTTGAGCTCACCTGTCTCTTTGTTTTGGAGACGCACTTTTACGCGAAGTGGCGCAGAATAAGTAACGTCGCGCTCCTTCGATTCATCGATTGAATACTTCGGCTCACTGAGCGAGTAATCGATGAACTCCAATACGAGGTTTCCTGTGAAGTCGGAAATCGGTGAAATGTCTGTGAACATTTCCTTCAATCCTTCACGCAAGAACCACTCATAAGAAGCAGTTTGAATTTCAATCAAATTCGGAAGCTCTAATACCTCACTGATACGGGCAAAGCTTCTTCTCTGACGGTGACGACCGTACTGAACAAGTTGACCAGTCAACTGATTCACCTCTCAGACCCCCAATTCTTTAGCGAATTTTTCGGGCGTAATAATCGAACATTGTCATTGAATGTCGCTCGTTTTCCGTCTCTAAAAAGCGGCAGACACGGCAGTTTCAAGCGAATTCCATTCCAATGGCATTTTATAATGTTAGCATATACGTTATAGCGAGTCAACAAGACTTCACCGTTTGTCAAGACCGAATTGCCCGGAAAATAAAGTAACCTTTTTCTTTCGCGATCGTTTCAACTTGACCAAACACCTCTTCTAATAACTTTTTAGCAGAAGGTGCTCCTTGTTTCTTTTGAATGACGACATAGATTGCTCCTCCATCGACGAGGTGCGTATGTGCTTCACGCAAGATCGTATGGACGACTTGTTTCCCCGCACGAATCGGCGGATTGGTGACAATGGCGGCAAACCGTTCTCCCCCCACCGCGTCATACGCGTGAGAAAGCCGTGTTTCGACCGTCACTCCATTACGGGCGGCGTTTTGCTCAGAGAGCGCCAGCGCACGCTCATTCACATCAATGAGCAAGGCCTCACGCCCAGAGGCATCGGCAAGCGAGATCCCCATCGGACCATAGCCGCAGCCTACATCTAAAATACGTCCCGACACATCAGGCATCTCAAACGTTTCAATTAAAAGACGTGACCCAAAATCGACCGACCCTTTCGAGAACACACCGCGGTCCGAAGTGAAGTGATACTGTTTCCCTCGCAACTCATACGTCCATGTCTCTGGGGCACTTTCCGAACGTGGATCGTTCGTATAGTAATGATCTCCCATGCGTTGAACCTCCTAACCCATTCTTCAAGGAAATAAAAGAAGCTCGCCATGGCGAGCTTCTATAGGTTGTGAAGTTGAATTACTTAACTTCAACAGATGCGCCAGCTTCTTCAAGCTTAGCTTTGATTGCGTCAGCGTCTTCTTTAGAAACGCCCTCTTTGACTGGAGCTGGAGTTCCGTCAACGAGTGCTTTTGCTTCTTTAAGGCCGAGACCTGTGATTTCACGAACAGCTTTGATGACGTTGATTTTACCAGCGCCAGCGTTTGTGAGGATTACGTCGAATTCAGTTTTCTCTTCAGCTGCTGCGCCTGCGCCAGCACCTGCAACTGCTACTGGAGCTGCTGCTGATACGCCGAATTCTTCTTCGATTGTTTTTACGAGTTCGTTAAGTTCGAGAACCGTCATTGATTTGAGGTCTTCGATGAATTGCTCTTTGTTGAAAGCCATTATGGTTTTCCTCCTTTGATGTTGTGAAAAAGTTTTTTTGAGTTACGCTACGCGACAAAAATTAAGCTGATTGCTCTTCTTTTTGTTCTGCGATTGCATTTGTTGCGACTGCGAGCCCACGGATTGGAGCTTGAAGTACGCTGAGAAGCATCGAGAGAAGACCATCGCGTGATGGAAGTTCTGCAAGGGCTTTGATTTCTTCGAGTGAAGAAACTTTACCTTCGATGATTCCGCCTTTGAGTTCGAGCGCTTTGTGCTCTTTCGAGAAGTCGTTCAAGATCTTCGCTGGAGCAATAACGTCTTCTTTAGAGAAGGCGATTGCTGTAGGACCAGTGAAGACTTCGTCAAGACCTTCGAAGTTCGACTGAGTAGCCGCGCGGCGAAGAAGACCGTTCTTGTAAACTTTGAACTCGATTCCAGCGTCACGGAGTGATTTACGGAGTGTAGTCACTTCTTCAACTGTAAGTCCACGGTAGTCAACAACAACTGTTCCAACGCTCGCTTGCATTTTCTCAGCGATTTCATCGACGAGTGCCGATTTCTGAGCTACGATTTTTTCGTTTGCCATGTGTTTGCACCTCCTAGTCAATTCTTATACCGGACGAGAGGCTGCTCTCCAAAAGAAATCCCTCGTATGAAGACATACGAGGGCGTAATTGTTTGAAAGTAAACCTGTGACAACAGGCTCAAGTTCGAGCAAAGACACCTCGGAAGGGTTTACGGACCGATGTCCACCTTCTGTCTACGGTAATCCAACATATTCGGTTGAACGTGTATTACTTTATCAGCGGTGTCACACGTTGTCAACAATTTATTTCAACAAGATTACTTAAGGAAATCTGCAGTCGCTACACGGATCCCAGGACCCATTGTAGATGAAAGCGAGATGTTTTTAAGGTAAGTTCCTTTTGCAGTAGCAGGCTTCACTTTCATGAGTGTTTCGAGAATTGTCTCGATGTTCTCAGAGAGTTTAGATGCTTCAAATGATTTCTTACCAACTGGAACGTGGATGTTACCAGCTTTATCAACACGGTATTCAACTTTACCAGCTTTGATATCCGCGATTGCTTTTTCTACGTCGAAAGTAACTGTTCCTGTTTTCGGGTTAGGCATGAGGCCTTTAGGTCCGAGAACACGACCAAGTTTACCAACTTCACCCATCATGTCAGGTGTCGCAACGATTACATCGAAGTCGAACCATCCTTGTTGGATTTTGTTGATGTACTCAGCGTCGCCAACGTAGTCTGCTCCAGCAGCTTCCGCTTCTTTCACTTTCTCACCTTTTGCGAAGACGAGAACTTTTTGTGTTTTACCAGTACCGTGTGGAAGTACAACGGCACCACGGATTTGTTGGTCTGCTTTCTTCGGATCTACGCCGAGACGGACAGCAACTTCGATTGTTTCATCGAATTTAGCA
This sequence comes from Exiguobacterium sp. s75, assembly GCF_018617145.1. Taxonomy (GTDB): domain Bacteria; phylum Bacillota; class Bacilli; order Exiguobacteriales; family Exiguobacteriaceae; genus Exiguobacterium; species Exiguobacterium profundum. The sequence continues at coordinate 16,739 of NZ_JACSJQ010000006.1, read as the reverse complement.
GTAGCTGTTTTTTGAACGAGCTCGACAGCTTCAGCGAGGTCGTATGACTTCGTGCGGTCAACAAGCTTAGCTGCTTCTTGGTGTTTTTTACCCATGATCTTTTCCTCCTTGTGGTTAGCGGAATTTCCTCCCACATAATGAAGGGATTGAAGGTGAGCAGTATTCACCGACAACCCCAGAGACTAGCAATTAGTCTTCGATTACAATACCCATACTACGTGCAGTACCTTCAACCATAAGCATCGCTGTTTCTACAGATGATGCGTTAAGGTCAGGCATTTTAAGTTCAGCGATTTCGCGAACTTTGTCACGCTTAACCGTTGCTACTTTCTTACGGTTTGGTTCACCAGAACCACTCTCGATACCAGCAGCTTTCTTCAAGAGAACTGCAGCTGGTGGAGTTTTCGTAATGAATGTAAACGAACGATCTTCGTATACCGTGATGACTACAGGAATAATCAATCCGGCTTGGTCTTGTGTACGAGCGTTGAACTCTTTACAGAATCCCATGATGTTAACACCTGCTTGACCAAGTGCTGGACCTACTGGTGGAGCTGGGTTTGCTTTACCAGCTGGGATTTGAAGTTTAACGAGTTTAGAAACTTTTTTCGCCACGAGACACACCTCCTTAAGTCTAAAATGTGGTTTCTTGGACGTTGTGCGCCCTCCCACTCAATCTATTAGGTCGAGTTTGTACCGAAATAAAGCACAACATCAAACATTTTCGATTGTACCATCCGTTTTACGGATTAGCAAGTGGGTTTAGTTAATTTTCTGAACTTGTTCGAAATCAAGCTCAATTTTTGTTTCACGACCGAACATGTCGACCACGACTTTGAGCTTCTCTTTGTCGGCTTCAATCTCGTCGATTGTTCCTTCAAAGTTCTCAAATGCGCCTTCTTTCACGCGGACAAGGTCACCGAGTTCATAGTTGTAACGATCTTTCTTCTCGATGAGTCCCATTTGTGACAAGACGTTTGTCACTTCGTCCGGTTGGAGTGGGATTGGTTTTGCCCCACCACCCGTTGAACCGAGGAAGCCGGTGACGTTTGGCGTGTTGCGGACAACATACCATGAATCGTCAGTCATGACCATCTCTACGAACACATAGCCCGGGAAACTTTTGACTTCACGTTCTTTGATTTTCTTCTCGCCACTCTTCAATGTGACTTCTTCTTGCGTCGTTTCAGTCGGGACGAGGACGCGGAAAATTTTATCTTCCATGTTCATCGAACCGATTCGACGTTCTAGGTTTTCTTTGACGTTATTCTCAAAACCTGAGTACGTCTGGACAACAAACCATTGTTTCTCCACGGCTTTCACCTCTTCCTTAGTTAATCAATAAATTGACGAGATAACTGACCCCAGTATCTACGCCGAACACGAACAGGCCAATCACGACAACAGTCGCGATGACAGTAATGGTATATTTCGTGAGTTCTTTACGAGTCGGCCAACTCGTTTTCTTCAACTCTTTCCATACGTCGCGCAAAAAGTTCATGGTAGCTTCCTCCTACATTGAATGCCAATCTACGTTACTTTGATTCCCGATGCAGCGTATGCGCGTTACAGCGGCGACAAAACTTCTTCATTTCAAGCCGTGTCGACACGCCGTCTTTTTTTGTCGTCGAGTACTCTCGAGACCCGCATTCTGAGCAAGCGAGACTTACTTTCTTTGCCATTCATAAGCGCCCCTTTCGACTACTCTCTCTTAAAAAAGAGCGAAAAAAAAACGCCTCCTGTAAATGGCGTCTACGGACAAGGCGCTGCTTTTAAAGTATCACATAGGAGGCACGCGGTCAATAATCGGTTAGCTCGTGAGCATCCGGACGTCGACATGACGCTCGAATTTCTTCTTCACACGTTGCAACGCATTATCGATCGATTTGACATGACGATCGAGATCGTCTGAAATCTCTTGATAAGAACGTCCGTCTAAATAAAGACGCAATACTTTCCGTTCGAGGTCACTCAAGATCTCATCCATCTTCGCTTCCATGAACGTCTGTTCTTCCTGTGTCACGATCAATTCTTGTGGATCAGTCGGATGTGGTGGCAAGATGACATCGAGCAACGTCCGGTCAGACTCTTCATCAAAAATTGGTTTATCGAGTGACACATATGAATTGAGCGGAATATGTTTTTGGCGTGTCGCCGTCTTGATTGCCGTGATCATCTGACGGGTGATACACATCTCAGCAAAGCTTTTGAATGACGCAAGTCGCTCGTCCTTATAATCACGCACACCTTTATAAAGGCCGATCATCCCTTCTTGGACGATGTCCTCGTGATCTGCACCAATCAAAAAGTATGAACGTGCCTTCGCCCGCACAAAATACCGGTATCGTTCAATCAAAAACTCGAGCGCGTCGCTATCCCCTTCGTTGCGCGCCAATAAGACCAACTCTTCGTCTGACATTTTTTCAAACTGTTCGTACGGCCATCCGTTCATGCTCGTTACCCCCCGGCGATTGATCCTGAACTATGTAAGGTTGTGTCCCATTATAGGACTCCCTACTCCTATGCGTCAAACAAATTTCTAAAAATTCCGTCAATTGAATACTGTGTAACTCATATATGTAATAGTATACAACATTCCTTTGCAAAAAAATGTCAAAATCGAAACAAAGACGAGTCCATTTGATGAACTCGTCCGTGATTTCAATCACCTTTTGATTTGCGACGTCGCATTTCTTCAAACTTCGCTTGAATATGCGGTGGAATATCAATCGTCTTCCGATTCGCTTGTTCTTTCTCGAGCGACACGCGCTGTTGTTCAATCAATGTTTTCGCATGCTTCCAATCTTTCAACAGTTCGGTTGCCGGGACGCGCAATGCGCCTTGACCAAAGATGACCCACTGCTCCGTGAAATCGTTCGTCGCGACGAATAATGTAATGAGCCGGTCATCCACTAATTCATGGGCACGCCGCTCAATCCATTCGTCCGCCGTCTCATTCTCTTTCGTATAGACAACGTCGACCCGACTCCGCTTCTCTTTGGATTCACGACCATAACGCATATGGGCGTCAAACACGATGGTGACCTCTTTGCCGGACACAGCCTGATATTCTGCCATCGCCTCAATCAACAGATTACGTGCTTGTTCAAAATCTACGTCGCGGAGACTTCTCAAGTGAGGCCACGCGCCGATGATATTATATCCGTCGACAAGAAGGAGCTCACGCTTCAGGATACTCATGCCAATGGATGACGTGAGCGATGCACCTCATACAGGAGGAGCGCCGCTGCAACAGATGCATTGAGTGACGTGACATGACCGACCATCGGTAAATGAACAAGGAAGTCGCACGATTCGCGCACGAGTCGGCTCATCCCTTTGCCCTCACTTCCAATGACCACAACGAGTGGAATATTTCCATCCAATCGACGATAGTCCTGACTTTCTTTCGCATCGGTCCCGACGACCCACAATCCTTTTTCCTTCAACTCTTCAAGTGTCCGTGTCAAGTTCGTCACACGCGCCACCGGAATATGCTCAATGGCCCCGGTCGAGGCTTTGGCAACCGTTTGAGTCAAACCGACCGAGCGACGTTTCGGAATGATGATCCCATGTGCGCCAACAGCATCGGCGGTCCGTAAAATCGAACCGAGATTGTGCGGGTCTTCGAGCTCATCTAGTAAAATGAAGAGCGGTGTCTCATCTTTCGAAGCTGCGAGAGCGAACATGTCTTCGACTGTTTTGTATTCATAAGCCGCAACCGCCGCAACGACTCCTTGGTGATGTTCACTGCCAGCCATCTTCTCAAGTTTCGTTTTTGGGACGAATGACACTTGGACCGATGCTTCGTTCGCCATCGCGATAATTTGAGCGAGTGGTCCCTTTTGCTGACCTTCCATAATGAATACTTTATTCATATCCCGACCACTTCGCAGTGCCTCGAGTACCGGGTTACGACCGTAAAGGAAGTCAATCCCTTCCTCCATCACATCGACTTCCTTATAGTCAGGGCGTTCTGCCTTTTGGCGACGCGCGCGATCTGGTCGTTCCCCACGAGGGCGGTCAAACGTTCGTTTCTCCGCTCCCCGATTTCCGTCATGTCGTTTCGGTCGACTCGGCTTCGAGTCGTTCGAACGCTTGTTTGATGAGTTCTTCAAGACGATCCCTTCTTTCTGTCAAATAGATATACCCAATCAATGCCTCGAACGCCGTGGAATAACGATACGTGTGCACATCGACCCGCTTTGGAACCGATCCGGATTTCGCATTCTTTCCACGTCTGACGACAGCCTGTTCCTCTTCTGTCAACGCATCCGTCTCTAACCAAAATGTCACGACGCTCGCCTGCGCTCGTGCATTGACGTAGCGGACCGCACCCCGGTGTAAGTCATTCGGGCGCGTCAATCCTTTCTCGAGCAGGCGTCTCCGTACAGCCATTTCGTATACCACGTCTCCCATGTAAGCGAGCGCAAGGGCATTCATTTGTTTCGGTTGCATCATAACCGCTTCCACCGAACCCCTTGGGCCGTGTCTTCGAGTTGGATGTGTTGTTCTTTTAGTAAATCACGAATCTCGTCAGCCCGGGCAAAATTACGTGCCGCCCGTGCGTCGTTCCGTTCTTGAATCAATTGGTCGATCTCGTCATCCAATAGTTCTTTTTCTTCTGCCAACGTCAAGCCGAGGACACCCGTCAATTCATCAAATAGCGACAGGACCTGTTCTAGCGTCGCTTTGGCCACATGATCGGCCTTCGCATAAATGTTCGCTTCCCGTGCCAAGTCAAAGAGGACGGTCACGGCGTTGGCCGTATTGATATCATCATCCATTGATTCGATGAAAGACGCTTTGATGGATTCAAGCTTCCGTTCCATCGACTCGCTCGCCTCTCCAAGTCCAGCTGTTACCGACAAGCGATATTCAATATTCTGATAGGCTTCCTTGATTCGGCTCCAGCCGTTCGCCGCTTGTTCAATCAATTCTCGGCTATAGTTGATCGGATGACGATAATGTACAGACAACATGAAGAAGCGCAGGACCATCGGGTCGACTTCTTTCAACGCCTCATGGACGAGGAGGAAGTTTCCGAGCGACTTAGACATCTTCTCATTTTCAATGTTAATGAAGCCGTTATGCAACCAATAGTTGGCGAACTTCGCATGGTTGCAAGCTTCTGACTGAGCAATCTCGTTCTCGTGGTGTGGGAATTTCAAATCATGACCGCCCGCGTGTATATCAATTGTTGTCCCGAGATGTTTTTTCGCCATCGCCGAGCATTCGATATGCCAGCCCGGACGTCCTTTGCCCCACGGACTATCCCATGATGGTTCATCCGGTTTAGCCGCTTTCCATAAGACGAAGTCGAGCGGGTCTTCTTTCTTCTCCCCGACATCGACACGTGACCCGGCCCGCAAATCTTCAATCGATTGCTGGCTCAATTTTCCGTAAGTCTCAAACTTCTTCGTCCGGAAATACACGTCTCCTTCTGATTCATAAGCGAACCCTTCCGTCTCTAATTGACGAATGAATTCGATGATTTCTACCATCGTATCGGTAACACGCGGATGCACGTCTGCCGGTTGAACGTTAAGTGCCCCTGTATCTGCTAAATATGCCTCTATATAGCGATTCGTCAGCGTCTCCGTGTCTTCTCCTAATTCATTCGCCGTACGAATGATCTTGTCATCCACGTCTGTGAAGTTCAAGACGTATTTGACCTCGTACCCACGATACGTCAAGTAGCGACGAACCGTATCGAAGGCGATCGCCGGACGGGCGTTTCCAACATGAATGTAGTTGTAAACGGTCGGACCGCATACGTACATCGATACTTTACCCGGAACAATCGGGACAAACGGTTCTTTTTTATTCGTGAGACTGTTGTACAGCTGAATCATGTGTCTTCTCCTCCATCCGCTTTTCAAGCGTTGCTAATTTTTGTTGTAGTTCATCCACTGCCGCTTCTAAGCGTTCTTGGCATTCGCGGTCCGGATCTGGGAAACGATGATCTAGATCATGTTGCTTCACACGCTTACCGTTTCGGATGACGACACGACCTGGAATTCCGACCACGGTCGAATCAGACGGCACATCGTTCAATACGACCGAGCTCGCTCCGATTTTGACGCAATCGCCGACCGTGATGTTCCCAAGTACTTTCGCCCCCGCTGAAATAAGCACGTCACTCCCGATTGTCGGGTGACGCTTCCCTTTCTCTTTCCCCGTTCCACCCAGGGTGACGCCTTGATAGATGGTGACGTCATTCCCGATAATCGCCGTCTCACCGATGACGACACCGAAACCGTGATCGATGAACACGCGGTCCCCAAGGACTGCCCCCGGATGAATTTCAATCCCGGTCAACCAACGACTGAACTGGGCTAATAATTTGGCCACCAGTTTCACGTTACGTTTCCATAATCCGTGCGCGATGCGGTGTGCCCATATGGCGTGAAGGCCTGGGTAAGTCAGTGCCACTTCTACTTTCGAACGAGCGGCAGGGTCTAGTTCCAGGACAGTCCGCAAGTCTTCGCGTACACTGCTCCAAAATCCCATAATCGATATCTCCTTTTCTTATACAAAAACAAAGACGCCCCTGTGCCAAGGCACAGAGACGCCGTAAGCGCGGTTCCACTCTGTTTGGGAAAATGCGTTCCCCTCTCAAGTCTCGTTAACGCCGAGTCACGGCCTCGACTACATATCGCCGAGACGGCTCCGAGGTGCACTTCTTCGGGGGACACATCTAGAACTCCCAGCCTAGGTTCTAGTCTCTGCAACGTGTCGTACCGCTTACTTTCCTCATCGATGCCTTTATTACGCTAATAAAGTTGTCAGACGCTTCAACACACGCTCTTTTCCGATTAACGAAATGGCGTTCGGGAGTTCCGGTCCATGTGTTTGCCCTGTCGTAGCGACACGGATCGGCATGAACAAGTTCTTCCCTTTTTGACCGGTCGCTTTTTGCGTCGCTTTCGTCGCCGCTTTAATCGCTTCCGGTGTGAAGTCTTCGATTGCTTCGAGCTGCTGTTTGAACTCTGCAAGAACAGCAGGTACCGTTTCACCTGAAAGGACAGCGTTCGCTTCCTCGTCATACTCGATTTCATCTTTGAAGAACAAGTCTGTCAACGCGACGATTTCTGCTCCGTGCGTCATTTGTTCTTTATACAATGCAATCAAGTTTGTCGCCCAATCCGCTTCCTCAACAGATACCGCCTCGGGTAATCGTCCTGCTTCTTGTAAGAATGGTAAACTGAGTGCCACCACTTCGTCAAGCGTGGCCTTCTTCATGTAGACACTGTTGATCCAAGAAAGTTTTTGTTGGTCAAAAACCGCCGGACTCTTCGACAAACGTTTCGCATCAAACATTTCAATGAACTCTTCTTTTGAGAAGATTTCTTCTTCCCCGACGGGTGACCAGCCAAGGAGCGAAATGAAGTTGAAGAGCGCTGCTGGCAAGTAACCAAGATCCGCATATTGTTCGATGAACTGAATAATCGATTCGTCCCGTTTTGATAACTTCTTATGTTGGTCATTGTAGATGAGCGTCATGTGACCGAATTCAGGATAGTCCCAACCAAGTGCGTCATAGACCATCATCTGTTTTGGTGTGTTCGCGATATGGTCGTCCCCACGCAACACGTGACTGATCTTCATCAAATGGTCGTCCACGACAACTGCGAAGTTGTACGTTGGAATGCCGTCCTGTTTCACGATGACCCAGTCACCGAAATCTTTCGATTCAAACGAGACGTCTCCTTTGACGACATCTGTCCATTTATACGTCACGCCTTCCGCCACACGAATCCGAATAGACGGTTTACGCCCTTCCGCTTCAAACGCTTCACGTTCTTCAACAGTGAGGTTACGGTGCGCACCCGAGTAACGTGGTGCCTCCCCACGTGCGATTTGTGCTTCACGCTCTGCTTCAAGCTCCTCCGAGGTCATGTAGCATTTATAAGCAAGGCCTTTGCTCATCAACTCATTGACGTACTTCTCATAAATCGCAAGACGCTCCATTTGATAATATGGACCGTAGTCTCCGTCACGCCCTGGACCTTCATCCCAGTCGATGCCGAGCCATTCCAAGTATTTCATCTGACTCTCGACACCGTTCAACACATTCCGTTTCTGGTCAGTGTCTTCAATCCGAAGAATCATTTTTCCGCCAGCATGGCGAGCAAATAAGTAGTTAAACAACGCAGTCCGCGCATTTCCGATATGGAGATGCCCCGTCGGACTAGGCGCATAGCGTACACGCACTTCACTCATAATAGTTCCACCTTTCTTCTCTTCTGCCCAAATAGTATACCATTTCTGTCAAGCCCGGTTGAGTAAGATGACCGCTTGCGCCGCAATCCCTTCTTCGCGTCCCGTGAAGCCCAGTTTCTCCGTCGTCGTCGCTTTCACGTTCACCTGCTCGATGTCCGCCTCAAGAAGTTCAGCGATGACCGCTCGCATCTCATCAATGTAAGGACGAAGTTTCGGACGTTGTGCCATGACCGTCGCATCTACATTTCCGAGAACGTACCCTTGGTCTTTCACGAGCTGCCAGACGTGACGAAGCAATACTTTCGAATCCGCATCTTTAAATTCCGGGTCCGTATCCGGGAAGTGCTTTCCGATATCACCTGCCGCAATTGCTCCAAGTGCCGCATCCGCAATCGTATGGAGTAACACGTCCGCATCAGAATGACCGAGCAGTCCGCGCTCATGTGGAATCTCAATCCCTCCTAAGATTAACGGACGTCCTTCTGCAAATGCGTGTACATCAAACCCTTGACCAATTCTCATTGTAATTCCTCCTCCGCTAAAATCGCGTCGCCGAACAATAAATCTTCGGGCGTCGTCATTTTGATGTTGTGATAGTCCCCAAGGACCACTTGTACCGATTCGCCGAGCCACTCAAACAAACTGGCATCATCCGTGCCCATTACTTGTTGTTCGACCGCTCGTTCATGTGCCGCCAAAATCGCTTTCGCCTGAAAGGCTTGCGGCGTTTGTGCCAACCACAGGTTTTCACGGGGAACGGTGCGTTCGATGTGATGACGTTGAACTTGTTTGACCGTATCTTTAACGGGTACCGCCAAGATGGCACCACCTTGCCGTGCCGCTTCAGCCACTTGATGCAACTGTTCACGTTTTACAAACGGACGCGCACCGTCATGAATCATCACAATCGTATCGGGTGCAACAACCTTCAGTCCTGCATGGACACTCTGTTGTCGTTCTTCCCCTCCTGCTACGTATGTAACCGGCGTCTTCATCTGTGACGTTATCTCCTCGAACCAGTCCCGTTCTTCCGGCCGGATGGCTAACACAATCCGTTCGCACCACGGATCGGTATCGAACGTCTGTAACGTCCAAGCGATAATCGGTTTGTCACGGAGCGTCAGCATGAGCTTATTCGCATCCGCACCCATCCGTTTCCCTCTCCCGGCAGCCGGGATGACAACTGTATAAGCTACCATGTAAATACCTCTCTTCGTGAAAAAAGAGAGCGCTCTCGCGTCTCTTTTTGATCCGTTATTCCGGACGGGCAAAAATCATACGTCCTGCAGACGTTTGTAAGACACTCGTCACAACGACAGGGAGCGTCTTCGAAATCAATTTACGTCCGCCCTCCACGACGACCATCGTCCCGTCCTCAAGGTAAGCAACCCCTTGATTCTGTTCTTTTCCTTCTTTAATAACTGTCACGACCATCTCTTCACCAGGAATGACAATCTGTTTGACAGCGTTCGCCAAATCATTGATGTTCAAGACCGGTACATTTCGAACCTCACACACTTTATTTAAGTTGTAGTCATTCGTAACGACAATCCCGTTTTTCAGTTCAGCCAGTTTGATCAATTTGATGTCGACTTCCGGTACATCTTCAAAGTCTCCATCATAGATCTCAACCTGGATGCGCTTGTTTTCTTGAAGTTCCTTCAAAATGTCCAGTCCACGACGTCCACGATTCCGCTTCAACGTATCCGATGAGTCGGCGATGTATTGCAGTTCGCCGATGACGAATTGTGGCACAATCAATGTCCCTTCCACGAATCCAGTCGTCGCAATATCCGCGATTCGACCGTCGATGATGACGCTCGTGTCTAAAATCTTATCATTCGAGCGTTGGACTGGTTCAGCCGCAGGCTTATCCCGTTCACTCTTCACAAATAGTTTGATCCATTCGTTACGCTTCCGATAGCCGACCGCGAAACCAAAGTAACCAAACAGGGCCGTGACAAAAATCGGGACGATTTTACTCAGTAAGAAGATATTCGTGACTTCAAGCGATACACTGATCAAAAAGGCAATCAAGAGCCCAATGATAAGACCGATCGAACCAAATAAGATATCCCCTACGGGTAAACGGACGAGCCGTTCTTCGACAAAACGAATAAATGCAACAACACCATCTGTTAAGAATAAACTAAGAATGAAGAAGATAAGTCCACCAATCAAACTTGCTACGTATGGAATCGTTAACCACCCCGGCACATTCATGCCAAGGTCTGCTAATAAAAGCGTCGCTTCGATGATTCCGAACCAACCCACGACGAGTCCAATCAAAATAAATCCGATTCGTACAGCAATCTTCACTCATTCCACCTCCTTCTATATGAAATAAAATTTCAAAAAATAACACTTTCATTGTAACACGATTTTTTCAATCACGTTCGTTACAAAGCGTTAAAAACTGCCAGTGGCGACCCGTTAGAACGGAATCGCCAACTGGAGTGCTTCGTCCACTGTCCCGACCCCGACGACTTCAATCCCTGCCGGAGCGGTCCATCCCCCCATGTTATTTTTCGGGATGATGGCCCGTGTAAAACCTAGTTTCGCCGCCTCGGCGACACGTTGCTCGATTCTTGAAACCCGTCGCACTTCACCGGTCAATCCGACCTCACCGATGCAGACATCCGTCGGACGGGTCGGACGATCGCGGAAACTCGAGGCGATCGAGATGCAAATCGCAAGGTCAATCGCCGGCTCGTCCAGTTTGACGCCACCGGCTGCTTTCAAGTACGCATCCTGCGTCTGAAGCAAGAGACCGGAACGTTTCTCAAGCACGGCCATGAGAAGCGCGACTCGGTTTTGATCGATGCCCGTTGCCATACGTCTCGGGTTCCCGAACGATGTCGGAGAGATGAGTGCTTGGAGTTCCACGAGTACCGTCCGTGTCCCTTCCATTGAGGCAACGACGGTCGAGCCTGATACGCCCGCGGTGCGCTCCTCTAAGAATATTTCGGACGGATTGAGCACTTCCTCAAGCCCGCTCTCTTTCATCTCGAAAATGCCAATCTCGTTCGTCGACCCAAAACGGTTTTTCACCGCCCGTAAAATACGGAACGTATGATGACGTTCCCCTTCAAAGTAAAGTACCGCATCGACCATATGCTCGAGTAAACGAGGACCAGCAATCGATCCTTGCTTCGTCACGTGACCGACGATGAAGACGGCGATCCCTCGCGTTTTCGCAATTTTCATGAGGGCGGCCGTACATTCTCGAACTTGCGACACGCTCCCTGGCGCTGATTGAATCTCATCCATGTATACCGTTTGAATCGAGTCAATGATGACAAATCCGGGTTGCTCCTCATCAATAACCCGTTCAATCATCAACATGTCCGTCTCAGCGAGTACGAACAAGTCATCCGTTGGTAAGCCGAGCCGTTCCGCACGCAGTTTCGTCTGTTTGAGCGATTCCTCTCCCGAGATGTACAGCACCTTTTTACCACTATGGGCTAAGTGAGCGCTGACCTGTAGCAAGATTGTTGATTTCCCAATCCCTGGGTCCCCTCCGACTAAGACGAGTGAACCTGGGACAATTCCTCCACCGAGCACGCGGTCAAATTCACGGCTATTCGTATGCACACGCGTCTCTTCTTGTGAGACGACGTTTGCTAAACGTTCCGGTTTCAATTGTCGCGATGAACTATGCACAAAGGCCGCTCCACGTTTGGCCTTCTTCTCTTCTACAAACTCTTCGACGAGCGTATTCCATTCATTACAACCCGGACAGCGTCCCATCCACTTGGCTGATTCATATCCGCACGATTGGCAGACGTATTTCGTTTTAATTTTGGCCATAAGTTCCCTTCCTGTCTAAAAAAAGCTCCCTCTAAACGACGAGGGAGCTGAATGATTTACTGAACTACACCTTCGTTACGAACGACGAACTCTCCATCTTGTACGTCGAGCGCAACTTTACTGCCTTTAGCGATTGTACCGCCGAGCATCGCTTCTGAGAGACGGTCCTCCACTTCCCGTTGAAGGGCACGACGGAGAGGGCGAGCCCCGTATTCCGGATCGTAACCGACATCGGCAATTTTATCGAGTGCCGCATCCGTCAAGCTGAAATCAACACCTTGCTCGGCGAGACGTTTCTTGAGCGTCTCTGCCATAAGTTTGATGATTTCTTGAATGTGCTCTTTTTGAAGTGAATGGAATACCGTGATTTCATCAATTCGGTTCAAGAACTCAGGTCGGAACGCTTTCTTCAATTCCTCGAGTACTTTGTCCTTCATTTCTGTATACTCACGTTTCACATCATCTTCCACTGTGAATCCTACATATTTGTTTCGTTGAAGCGCTGCGGCTCCGACGTTAGACGTCATGATGATGACGGTGTTTCGGAAGTCGACTGTGCGACCTTTCGAATCCGTCAAGCGACCGTCGTCTAACACTTGAAGCAAGATGTTGAATACTTCTGGGTGCGCTTTTTCGATTTCATCGAGTAGGATAACCGAGTACGGTTTCCGACGCACTTTTTCAGTCAATTGACCGCCTTCTTCGTAACCAACATAACCAGGAGGCGAACCGACGAGACGGCTCGTCGCATGTTTTTCCATGTACTCGGACATGTCGATTCGAATGATGGCATCTTCATCGCCAAACATCGCTTCGGCAACTGCACGGGCGAGCTCTGTTTTCCCGACTCCGGTCGGTCCGAGGAAGATGAATGACCCGATTGGACGTTTCGGATCTTTCAATCCGGCCCGGGCGCGACGGATGGCGCGGGAAATTGATTTCACCGCATCGTCTTGACCGATGACACGGTTGTGAAGAATTGATTCGAGTTTGAGGAGACGGTCTGTCTCTTCTTCGGCAATCTTCGTGACCGGTACACCTGTCCAGTTCGCAACAACTTGAGCGATATCTTCTTTCGTCACTTCAAGTTTTTCGTTACCTTGCTTGTTCTGCCACTCTGCTTTCAACTCTTCTAACTCATCGCGTAACTTCTGTTCCGTATCGCGAAGGGAAGCTGCTTTTTCAAACTCTTGGCTTTGAACGGCAGAGTCTTTCTCTTTACGAATCGATTCGAGACGGGATTCCAACTCTTTCAAATTCGGTGGTGCCGTGAATGAGCGAAGTCGTACTTTCGATGCTGCCTCGTCGACGAGGTCGATCGCCTTATCCGGCAAGAAACGATCTGAGATGTAACGGTCTGAAAGGACGACCGCCTCGTGAATCGCCGTATCTGTAATCGTCACACGGTGGTGTGCTTCATAGCGATCGCGTAACCCGAGTAAGATTTGTTCAGCTTCTTCTGTTGTCGGTTCGTTCACTTGAATCGGTTGGAAGCGGCGCTCAAGCGCTGCATCTTTTTCGATGTACTTTCGGTATTCATCAAGTGTAGTCGCCCCGATACATTGAAGTTCGCCGCGAGCCAATGACGGTTTGAGGATGTTCGACGCATCGATTGCACCTTCTGCACCACCCGCACCGATCAATGTATGCAACTCATCAATAAAGAGAATGACGTTACCGGCTTGACGAATTTCATCCATCACTTTTTTCAAGCGATCTTCGAATTCACCACGATATTTCGTACCTGCGACGAGCGTTCCCATATCGAGCACCATGACGCGTTTGTTGCGAAGCGTTTCAGGTACCTCGTTGTTGATGATTTGCTGAGCGAGACCTTCGACGACCGCTGTTTTCCCGACCCCTGGTTCCCCAATTAGAACCGGGTTGTTCTTCGTCCGACGCGACAACACTTCGATGACACGTTGAATTTCGCCTGCACGTCCGATGACTGGATCTAAACGAGACTCGCGTGCTTGTTGTGTCAAATCGCGTGCCAATCCGTCAAGCGTTGGTGTTGCGGCGCTCGCCCCAGGTTGCGAAGCATTTGAAGAAGACTCGGTGTTCCCGAGAAGTTGTAACACTTGTTGACGTGCTTTCGTCAAACTGATTCCAAGGTTATTGAGGACGCGTGCCGCGACCCCTTCTCCTTCACGAATCAATCCTAGAAGGATGTGTTCCGTTCCGACGTAAGAGTGTCCCAATTTTCGAGCCTCATCCATCGAAAGCTCAATGACCTTTTTCGCACGCGGTGTGTAATGAATCGTCGACCCGTTCTCCGAACCGCGACCAATCAATGATTCTACTTCTTGTTGGATTTTTTCAGAGGTCAATCCGAGGGCGAAGAGCGCTTTTGCCGCAATCCCTTCTCCTTCACGAACCAATCCTAATAAAATATGTTCTGTACCAATATTATGATGGCCAAGACGTACGGCTTCCTCTTGTGCTAAAGCTAATACGCGTTGTGCTCGTTCTGTAAATCGTCCAAACATCATTGACATAACCTCCTTATAGTTGGATCAAACTAAGCCTTGATCTAACGTTCGACGAACAAGTGTCGCTCGTTCTCGATCTCGTTCTTGCGTAGATAATGTTTTCCCGAAATGTTTTTGTAGAAAACCTGATTGTAACCGAACGATGAGTTCATGAAACTTCGGCGGACTCCAATCAGACAAAATTCCTAGGTCACTCGCTAAATGTAAATCAGATAGCCGCTCAATGGCTTCGGTAGAAGAAAGAAGTTTGGCATATCGTAAAATACCATATGACCGATAAAACCGATCCTCTAACTCTTCTTGTCGATGTGCGATGAGCTCTTCACGCGCATGACGTTCTGCTTGAATCACTTGTTCTGTCACTTCCATAAAGTCAGCTAACAGCTGTGATTCATGACTGCCCAATGTCCGCTGATTTGAAAGCTGGAACAACCGTCCTGCCGCATCGCTACCTTCTCCGTAACGACCTCGAATCGTATAGCCAAGTTTTCGAAGTTCTCGCAAAATGGGGCTGATTCGACCCGTTAACGTGAGTCCCGGTAAGTGTAACATGACCGAGGCCCGGAGTCCGGTTCCGATATTGCTTGGGCATGTCGTCAAGTAGCCTAACTGTTCGTCAAAGGCGTAGGAGAGTGATTCTGCGCACAATGCGTCTACTTGATTCGCTATTTCAAACGCCTCTTTCACTTGATAACCTGGGAGTAAGGTCTGAATTCGTAAATGATCTTCTTCGTTAATCAACACACTGATGGTTTCATCTTCACTTAAAAAGACTGCACTTTCTTCGTTTGCCGCAACGGCCGGACTAATCAAGTGTTTCTCCATCAACGCCTGCCGGGTGACTTCATCATAATCACGCATATGAAGATATTCAAATCCCTTTAACCCACGTAACCGCCCTTCGAGACGATTACACAGTTGACGTTCTCCTTCTTTAGAGAGGACCGGCGAAAACACAGTGTCTTTGACGTTACGTGCCAGTCGGATTCTTGTGGAGACGACCAGGTCATCCAATTTGGCACGCTCTTTCATTTTTGGACCAAGTGGATGTGTTAGGAACGTTTCCATTAGACATCACCTTGCCCTTCTAATTGCTTCATTTCTTTTTGAATACGTGCTGCTCGTTCATAATCTTCTTGTTCGACAGCGCGGGTCAACTCCCCTGCCAACTTTTCGAGTCGCTCTTCGATTCGTTCATGAGGTGTACGTAACTGGTCAGGGACCGAACCGATGTGATGATCATGTCCTTGTTGATATTGACGTGTGATTTTAATCAGTTCATCACGAAATACGGTATAACACGTAGCACATCCTGCTTTTCGTACACGCAATAAATCTTGGCGCGTCATCTGACAGGTTGGGCAACGCTTTACGACCGGGACATAGCCCGTCATAAGTTCTACCGTACATTGTCGACATAGCCGTTTTTTTACGGGCACGTCCTGTTCCATGACAACGACTTCATTGACAGCCGGTCGCTGTTTACAACGTTCACATAGCATACGACTTACCCTCCATTACGATAACGAAGTACTTTCATCAGCGCGAGTAGTTGTTGACGTCGAATATAGGAGCGATCGTCAACTTGTAAGTTCAATGCTTCATCTGATAAGAGATGATAAATCAACTGCGCCTCTTGTTCGTGCATCATCTGTTCTTCAACCAATCGAATCAGCACATTTTCAACGAGCTGTTCGTTCAAACGTGGATGTTCATGAATGACATCCATCAAACTAGAGAGAACATCTTGTTTTTCGTGTAAAATGACGCGTCGAATACGAATATATCCGCCACCGCCACGTTTACTTTCTACTAAATATCCTTTTTCGACGGTAAAACGTGTGTTGATGACGTAATTGATTTGGGATGGGACACATTCGAATCGTTGTGCGATATCTTGACGTTTGATTTCAATCGCATTTGCCTGACTTTCCTTCAAGACTTGCTTCAAATACTGTTCGATGACATCCGAAATATTTCTCATCTCCACCACCCTCTGACCATCTTTGACTTTTGACTATATTTTATCATTGATTTAAAAAAAGGCAAACGAAAAGCGATGCCTCTATGTCGAGAGCATCGCTAAAACAAAAAAACGACCGAGCGTATGCTCGGTCGTCCTCTGCGTTGTTGCCTGGCAACGTCCTATCCTCACAGGGGGAGATCCCCCAACTACTTTCGGCGCTGAGACGCTTAACTTCCGTGTTCGGC
>NZ_JACSJQ010000005.1:0-96577 GCF_018617145.1 Exiguobacterium sp. s75 | reverse complement strand
TTAAATTGACGAAGCTTGCGCTTCATTCAAAAATGGTAAAACTTATTTTTGCCTCATCGTTCAGTTTTCAAAGTTCGTCTGCCGCTCTTGGCGACTAAATGATAATAACATTTAATTCATTTTGATGTCAACAACTTTTTCGTTTGTTCAACGTTTGTCGCTGGCAACAGAGATAACTATATCACCTGCTTTTTGATCTTGCAAGCATTATCCTAAAAAAACTTTTAAATCTTTTTCTACATCATCCAAAGTTCGAATCCCAACTCCTTGAAGGAAGAATAAATCACTCTAAAGAATACAGCTATATCTAATAACGACTATAAACCTTTAAGGAGCCCTTCATGATGCAATCTGATTTACAGCGGCCTAAGAAACGTTCACCGCTCAGAATATGGTCCGGTACCCAAGTATATACGTTAAAGAGACGACTTGAATGGATGACGGATAAACGAAAATATGTTTCAAAGCGAAATCCTGACCCGATGCCATATCTGATCCATACACACCGCACTCCTCTATATCGCCAACTCCGAGATGTCGACATGGAAGTTCAACATAACAAGGTTATCAATCTGAAGATTGCAATCACCAAACTGAACGGCTCTATCCTGACTCCGAACGACGTCCTCTCCTATTGGAAGATGATCGGCAAGCCGACGAAACGTAAAGGATACGTCGACGGAATGATTCTCCATTACGGAAAAGTCACTTCAGGAATCGGTGGTGGTCTATGCCAACTGTCCAATCTAATCTATTGGATCACCTTACATAGCCCATTGACCGTAACCGAACGTTATCGTCACAGCTACGACGTGTTCCCAGATTACCGACGGGACCAACCTTTCGGGAGTGGTGCGACATGTTCTTATAATTATCTCGACTTACAAATCACAAACCAAACGGCGCAAACGTATCAACTCCTTCTATATATAGAGGGAGATCATCTCGTCGGGGAATGGCGCTCGAACATCCCGAATAAAGAACAGTATCGTATATATGAAGAAAACCATCATTTCACCCGTGAATGGTGGGGTGGGACGATCCGACATAACCAGATATTTAGAGAAGTCACTTCAATGAATGGCACACATCTTCGAAACGAGTTCATCACAGAAAATCACGCGATGACGATGTACGACCCATTCCTTCCTGAAAATACTGCATACAAAAAAGCCGACTCGTAATAGCAGAGCCGGCTTTTCAAATGAACTTATGCGTGTGGCAAGAACATGAAGTATGCCAAGAAGATGATCAACATCCCGTACATGATCGGATGAATCTCTTTCGTCTTCCCTTTTGCAATCATCATGAGTGGATAAAGGATAAACCCAAGTCCGATTCCTGTAGCGATTGATGACGTCAATGGCATCATGATAATCGTCAAGAAGGCCGGGACTGCAATCTCGATCTTTTTCCAATCGATATCGAGAAGTGCCGAAGCCATGAGCACTCCAACGATGATGAGTGCCGGAGCCGTGACTGGCGCCGTCACGACTGCCAATAATGGCGAGAAGAACAATGCTAACCCGAAGAATAATCCTGCGAAGACAGCTGTTAACCCTGTGCGTCCACCAGCAGCGACACCTGCTGACGATTCAACGTATGAAGTCGCTGTAGATGTTCCGAAGATTGCACCTGCCACCGTCGCTGTCGAGTCAGCTAACAACGCCTTACTCGCACGTGGTACTTTGTTCTCTTTCATGATCCCAGCTTGACGCGCTACCGCGACGAGCGTTCCTGCTGTATCAAAGAAATCGATGAAGAAGAACGTCAAGATGACAACGAGCATTTGAAGCGTGAAGACGTCACCGAAGTTGATGATGGCTTGACCGAATGTAGATGACATACTCGGCGGCATCGACACGACATCTGAAATGGCTGTCGGAGTTGGCACGAGACCGAAGATCATTCCGACAATCGCCGTCAACAACATCCCGATGAAAATACCACCTTTTACATCGCGCGCCATGAGCAAGGCACTGACCACAAGACCGAATACCGCGAGAAGCGTTGTGCCCGTTCCGAGCGAACCAAGACTAACAAGTGTTGCTTCATTCGCGACAACGATGCCTGCGTTTTTCAAACCGATGAACGCGATGAAGAAACCAATCCCTGCAGCAACCGCCATTTTGAGCGGAGCCGGAATCGCGTTGACAATCGTTTCGCGAATTCCTGATAACGTCAATGCGATAAAGAAGAGACCTGATACGAGTACACCTGACAAAGCCGTTTGCCAAGAAATACCCATCCCGATGACGACGCTATATGCGAAGAACGCGTTAAGGCCCATACCTGGCGCAATCGCAATCGGGTAGTTCGCGAGAAGTCCCATCGTCAATGAACCGACGACTGCAACAAGACCTGTCGCCACGAAGACCGCTCCTGTGTCCATACCCGCTGCCCCAAGAATGTTCGGGTTAACGAAAAGAATGTACGCCATCGCGAGGAAAGTTGTAAATCCTGCGATCAGTTCCGTGCGGACACTCGTACCGAGTGCTGTGAGTTGGAAGTAACGATCGATCCGACTCGTTGTTGATGGTTGTTGCTGTTCTTGCTTGAGCTGTGTGCTCATTTGTTTTCCTCCTTGTGCTCGCCGTAAAACGAGAAAAGGTCCCCGGCAAATGACCGAGGACCCCACGCGAAACATACGAGGGCATACACCCTCATCTATGTCTCGCCGTAGTGAAATCATTTAAGGTGATTTCGTAGAGACTCTCGGGCCATATCCCCGACATTATACGGCAAAATATTTTATAATTGTTCGGTTATAATAAGAACGTTCTTATCGTATCAGCGTGAAAATAGAATGTCAACTAAATTCACGGATTTTACATCGATAAAAAACGTGAATGTTCGGTTTTAAGACAAAACAGAGGGGATATCCCCTCTGTTCAGCTTATTCCCATTCAATTGTTGCAGGTGGCTTAGACGTAATGTCATACAGCACACGGTTAACGTGGCTGACTTCGTTTACAATCCGGACAGAGATCTTCTCAAGCACATCCCATGGAATACGTGCCCAATCGGACGTCATGCCATCGATTGAAGTGACCGCACGGACACCGACAGCATAGTCGTACGTACGCTCGTCACCCATGACTCCGACCGAGCGAATCGGCGTGAGCACCGTGAAGTATTGCCAGATGTCGCGTTCAAGTCCAGCTTTCTTCACTTCTTCACGTAGAATCGCATCGGATTCACGCACGATCTCTAACTTCTCTTCCGTGATTTCACCGAGGACACGAATTCCAAGGCCTGGACCTGGGAACGGTTGGCGCCAAACGATATAGTCAGGAAGACCGAGTTCTGTACCGAGTGCACGGACCTCGTCTTTAAAGAGCGTGTTGAGCGGTTCGATCAACGTGAAGTTCATATCTTCTGGCAATCCACCGACGTTATGGTGTGATTTGATTGTTTGTGCTGTGTCTGTCCCACTCTCGATGATGTCTGTGTAGAGCGTCCCCTGTGCGAGGAAGTCCATATCGACGAGTTTCGATGCTTCTTCATCAAATACGTAGATGAACTCGTTTCCGATGATCTTACGTTTTTGCTCAGGGTCCGAGACACCAGCCAGTTTCGTCAAGAAACGTTCTTGTGCATCGATTTTAATGACCTTCATGTTGAATCCGTCCGCGAACGTCTTCATGACGCTATCCGCTTCCCCTTTACGAAGGAGACCATGGTCTACAAACATACACGTCAACTGGTCACCGATTGCGCGATGAACGAGTGCGGCCACGACAGAAGAGTCGACACCGCCCGAAAGCGCACAAAGAACTTGCTTATCGCCAACGATTTCACGGATTTTCTCCACTTCGAGGTCGATAAAGTTTTCCATCGACCATTCGCCTTTGGCACCACATACTTCATAGATGAAGTTTTTCAAGATGTCGTTTCCATACTCCGAGTGACGAACCTCTGGATGGTATTGGACACCGTACATTTTCAACTCATCGTTTTTGATTGAAGCGACCGGGCAAGACGGGTTCGTTCCATCGACGATAAATCCTTCCGGTGCTTCCATGACGAGGTCACCGTGGCTCATCCATACTGTATGTTCGACTGGAAGCCCGTTATAAATCGCTGATGCTTCCGGCGTTGAGAACAATGTCGCTTTTCCGTATTCACGATGAGCGGCACGTTCCACACGACCACCGAAGTGATGTGTCATGAGTTGCATCCCGTAGCAGATCCCGAAGATTGGAATACCCAGTTCAAAGATCTCTGGATCACAACGATATGCACCTTCCGCGTATACGCTGTTCGGTCCACCCGAGAAGATGATGCCGATCGGGTTCAATTCGCGAATCTCCGCTGCCGTCATCTTATGTGAATGCAACTCGCTGTATACGCCAAGATCACGGACACGACGTGTGATCAACTGGTTATACTGACCACCAAAATCAAGCACCAAAATCATTTCTTGTTCTACTTTCACGAAATCTCCACCTTTCTGCCTTCTCCTCAAAAAAAGGACACGCCCCTCCCCCAGATCAACCCAAACCGAAGAAGAAGCACGCCCTTTTCTTTGTATACGAAACGTGCTCCTTCATAGTCGGTCCATTTACGGTGGTCCGGTAGAGACTCTCGCGCCAATTCACGAGTATATACGAAGGAATGCCATGTTCAATTATCTAACTAATGCGTCTATCTTACTTGATGCATCTCATCACTTCAACTCATAATTCGACGAATCATGATTTTCCAATATTCTTTATATTTTGAATTTGGCTCTTGTTCTGCGTAAACAACTTGCTCAAACAAAGCCGTCAGACGGGTCATATCATTCGTTTCATAGTAGGCATCGACCTCTTTAGCGAGTTCTGACGGCGTACGTCCATCAATTTTAAATCCGTTCGCACGCAGTCGTTTCATCAAATAGCGGTGCATCGAGACGAGACGCCCATCCGTGAGCGGACGACTCATCCACCAGACATACATGATTTGACGCGCGATGATTTTACGATTCCAAACGAGGATCACCACGAGGAAGAGAATGACAATCCATCCCCACACGGGCATGTTGCGCGCCTCCTCTTGAACATCACCTGTCGTCACATCATCGATCAACAAATCTTCTTGCGGACGGTTTTGCGTATCGTTGTCTTGATTTGCTTGGGGATCGTTCGCAGCCGGTGTCGTATCTTCCGTATCCGTTTCTCGTTCCATCTGCAATAAGTTGGCGTCCGAGAAACTGATTGTCGCTTCTAACGGAACCCAGCCCGCGCCTTCAATGAAATACTCGACCCACGAGTGGGCGTGACGATTTCGAATCGTATATTCTTCTTCACCTTGAACGACCCCTCGTGTGTCACCCATCGTAAACCCTTTTACCCAACGCGTCGGTATGCCGTTCGCACGCAACAACACGGCAGCTGACGTCGAGAAGTTATCGCAATACCCGATTTGTGTGTCGAACAGGAACTGGTCAACATAATCCGTGTCCCCCTCCGGTTGTGCCACATTTTCGGTATCGTATTGAAATTCTCCATTTCGGAAATACGCTTCTACCGCTTCCGCCTTCTCGTTCGGTGTCTCACTCTCCGCCGTAATGTCAGCGGCTAAATTTCGTACACGCTCTGGCAACGATTCCGGTAGCTGTAAATAGACCTGTTGCTCTTCTTCCGTGAGCGACGTGATTTCTTCATTTAATGCAAGCTGTTCTTCAGAGAAAGCCGGGACACTATAACGAAGTTGGATCGTCCGCGGAGTCGATTGTTCCTCATTTTCAAATACAATCTTTCCGGACGGTTGCATCGTAATCGTCTCGTTCGGGAACGCCCGCTCGATGTCACCAACTCGAAATTCGGTACCGGACTCCGTTTCGATGGCTTGCGGATATTCTCCACCATAAGGAACGAACGGTTGTCGGCGCTCAAAACGTAATAATGCCTGTTCCGGTGTCGTATCCACTTCCGAGTCCACCAACTGACCACGATTGTAGTTCGAGTCAAGGACCGGTGCCTCAACCCAACCTTTCCCCGTATAAATCGCCTTGGATTCGATGCGCCAATAGCGGGCCGGCACGCCGCGAGCGATGAAGACGATGCCGTCGTCCTGTTCAAACGGACCACCTAGCGATTCGTCGTTCACTCCATACCCAACTCGGCCTGGGCCACTCCCATCTCCTTCCGTCGTCGCATTCCGGAAACTCGTAGTGATCCGGTCAGACCAATCGCCTTCAAGCGTTGGCGAAGCGTTTGCGAGAGCCACGACGACACTGAGGAGTAGTCCGATACTGACGAATCGGACGAGCGATTGACTCGGTCGTTTCGCCAAATCGGTGACAAATAATAAGAGGAGCGATGTGACGATGGCATACAGGATATTGCCTTCCCCGTCATACAACGTCCACGTATCAAAATAAGCCATAACCCCAAGTGTCGAGACAATCATCCCAAGTGCAAAACTGTAACTCGGATAGGTTCGTCCGACGAGCACGGCGAACAGCAAGCCAATCAGCGCCATGGCAGAGAAGAAAATTGCTTCATTCGGCAGCTCACCGCTCATGACACCCATCAAATCTTCCATCCATAGCCCAAACCAGTCCAGAATACTGCCATGATGGACATACAAGATGACGAGGAAATGAAGAAGCGAGATCCCAAGGAAAGCAGCCCACGGCAGAAGACTGGCAAACATCGGCACGATAAGCAGGAAGTAAAACGGCCACGTCACATCGAACGTCGTACTTCCGACAATCGGCTCAATCCAGAACGACAACAAATAGGCGGCAAGCGCCGTATAGACGATTCGGGTTACCCATGTCTTCATACCGTCACCTCATTTACTGCCGTGTAGAGATGATAGCTACCTTGTGTCTCGTGCATCAACTCTCGAATGGACGTCGTTTCAAACGGACTGATCAAAATCAAATCTCCAGTTTGTTGAGGCAGATTTTGCTTCACTCGTTCGACGAGACGCCCCTCGGCTTCTGGCGTGGCGGTCAACAAGTAATGGCCGACTTCCGCACTCTGGTCGGGAAGATGGAACAGTCGCACCTGCTCTTCGATGACGTAAAGTTCAAACGGCAGATTTTTTCGTTCTAACTGACGAATCGCCCCAACGAGTAAGGAAAGGGAACGTTCAAACGCCTCTTCATACCCGGCAGAGACGGCAGGCACGAATACGAGTGAGAGCTTCTTCTCTTGTTCCTGGTCAAACGTCTTGGTCATCAAGTTCCCTCGACGTGCGGATGCCTTCCAATCAATCCGTCCGATTCGGTCCCCTGCCGCATACTCCCGAACTCCGCTGGTCGTATTGGCCACTTCGGTATACGTCCGCATTTGACGATATTGTTCCCCACGACCGCCGACATGTTCGTCTCGAGGTAAATCAAACGGCAATTCGGCAGGCGACACCTCGACGACCGTTTCGAGTCGCAACGTCCGCTTCCGGTCGAACAAACCGAACACATCGCGTACATGGAGCACGGTGCGGTCAAAGACATGAATCCCACGCTTGATCGCCCCGACCTCATACTGGACGACTTCTGCCTGCCGGAAAAAACGGTCAACCGGAACGACAATCGTCTTGTCTTCATCCGTCAAACGTTGTGGCAATCGTTCCTCTAACGTGACCATCCCAATTAAGAAGGGATACTTCCGTTCAATTCGTAACTCGACGTCCATCGTTTGTCCAGAGACAAGTCGCTTCGTCGTCACACGACGCAATACGTTTGCCGCCGTGACCGGATAAATCATAAAGAGCGTCCAGTAGACGGTCAACACGACGAACGACCACCATAATGTTGAGGCGACGATACTGCCTTCGATGCGGGCAAATGCATACAATCCGAATGCCGCCGCCCATACAACGAACAGCTTCATCCAGTTTTTCATACTTCATTGACCTCACGATCCATCGGGACAGGTAACGTATCCAGCCAATCTTGAATCAACTGATTTGGTGACTTTCCTTTATATCGCGCTTCCGCTGTCAAAAGGACGCGATGTCCGAGCACGCTCGTCGCCATCGCCTTCACATCATCCGGCAAGACGAAATCACGATTATGGATATACGCCCATGCCTGTGCTGCTTTCATCAACGCAAGTGTGGCTCGCGGACTCCCGCCTAAATACGTATGCGGATCTTTTCGCGACTCATGTACCAGTCGCACGATGTACTGCTTGACCGCACTCGACACATGTACGTCTCTCACTTCACGTTGCATCAGTTCGACTTCTTGCTTCGTGATCACGCTCTGAAGCGCCTCGAGCGGCTCTTCTTTTTCAAAACGTGACAACAACGCAATCTCTTCATTGAACGTCGGATAGCCCATCTCGATTTTAAGTAAGAAGCGATCCAACTGTGCTTCCGGTAACGGATACGTCCCTTCATGCTCAATCGGGTTTTGTGTCGCCATGACGAAGAAAGGTGACGGTAACACTTTCAACTCCCCGTCCACTGTCACACTTCGCTCAGCCATTGCCTCGAGAAGAGCCGATTGCGTTTTCGGTGAGGTCCGGTTGATTTCATCCGCTAAAATGATGTTACCCATGAGCGGACCTGGTCGATATTCAAATTCTCTCGTTTTTTGGTTATACATCGAAATCCCGGTCAAGTCGGATGGCAGCATGTCCGGCGTGAATTGAATGCGCTTAAAATCTAAGTCAATCGCTCGACTGAACGTACGAACGAGCATCGTTTTCCCCACTCCTGGTACGTCTTCAAGTAATACATGCCCACCTGCTAGCAAGGCAGTGAGACTTTTTGCGATGACTTCTTCTTTTCCGACAATCACGGTTTCAATAGCGGTAATAATCGATTGGACAGTTGGACGGTACATGACGGACTCCCCTTTTTTCTCTGGTCTAGGATGACTGAAAGTTAGAATGTTCTGACTTTATTGTGACACAAGCGAGTATCGGAAAGAAAGAAATACCGCACCCAAATGCGCTTCCTATTTCTTTACCCAAAAAACGTGTCCGTTCTTTAGAAAAAACGGGCACGTTTATCGATTATTCTGGGCGCTTCACATCAAATAGTTCCCCAAGGGTCGCATAACTATTGCCCGCCATCCGACTGACAGGCGCTAGCCGTTTGGCATCGATGCGTCCTTGACTGTATAACTCTCGATCAATATGAAAACGGACAATTCGTGCAATCAATAGATCGGCAGTCGTTTTTCCGTCATGTTCAATCGGCAAGTGATGATGGAGCACACATTCAAAACGGATTTTCGCTTCTTTGACCCCTGGCGTTGAAATCACATCACTCGGTTGAAGCGTAAAGTCCGTACGAGATAGCTCACTCTCATCTGACGCAAGGTTGGCGGCCGTTTCGTTCACGTTGATGACGTTCGTCTCATCTACGACATGAATCACCAGTTCATTCGTACGGAGTGCGTTACGCGCCGTGTCTTTCATCACGCCATCTTTTCGTTGAACCGAGACAGAGACGAGCGGAGGATTGGATGCGACTACATTGAAGTAGCTAAACGGGGCGGCATTAATCACGTCCCCATGTTGTGTTGTGACAAACGCAATCGGTCTTGGAACAATACTGCCAATCAAAAATTTATATGTGTCTCGTTCAGTCAAAGCAGAAGGTTCAATCGATAGCATAGACTCACACTCCTTTTTATCTTAACTTCAAAATAATCACTTCATCAGACAATGTCAACGCAAAGCAGGTTGACACGTGTACATTTCATGTATTTTGGGTAAATCGCATTATGTGTATATGATTTTAAACACTTCGTATAAGCAAATTGTTTCATTTTCCCTTCCCGGTCTCATAGAATTCAGGGCAAGGAAAAGATGACCTATCGTTTTTTATGTTCAAGGAAGGAAGTAGAACGAATGATCAGCAAGTGGATTGAACAATTGAACAGTCGTCAAATACTCAGTATTTTATATAGTGTCTGTGGATTCAGTCTGGTTTTGACCTTGATTGGGGCCTGGTTCGTTCGAGATGGGAATGTCTCCACTCTCGAACTCACTGCTCTCCGATGGATTTGGATGATTGGGCTCGTCATGTTCATCAGTGCCATCTTATTAATCGGACGCCCGCTCATCAAACGGATGGCCGACCAGAACAGCAGACTGAAAGCGAAGAAAGAAAAGCTCGAAAACGTATTGAACGAATCGAAATTAAACGAAATCAATCTTCAATATCGCAATGAGTTGATTGAAGTATTGGCCTCGAAAGAATCACTATTCGATTACTCTTCTGTCATTGAAAAGATTGTGTTGCTTACAAAATCTGAGTTCGGTGCCCTCTTACTCACCAAAGACGGAGAAATCACGTCTGTCGTACCGAAAGAGATGACCGAAGATCAACAAGAAAGTCTAAAGAAAGATTCCCTTTTGCTTAAACGAGTCATGATTTCAAAGTTACCGGCCGCCACTTCTAAGCGGGTCGTCGATGCGTTACACACGTATCCATATTATATCTATGAGACGGTCATTCCTATCATGGACCCATCGGATAATAGTCTGATTGGCTGTCTTTACTTGGCTCGTTACGACGAACAGTACGATGCCAGTGAAAAATCGGAGTTGAACGCATTCGCAAGCCAACTCGCCATCTCACTTCTCCGCATGCAGCTTTATCGTCAGATGCAGCAGGATCGAAAAGAAACAGCGCAACTCATCAACTCTGTACGGGAAGCCATTTTGTATGTGAACTATGAAGATGATACGGTCGTCGGCAATCGCGCCTTCATCCGCATGTTTGATGATTTACACTTCGACTACAAAGGATACGAAGAACTCTCTGCCATCGATATCGATATCGAACAGCTGGCGGAACGGGTCGATCAGCATGAACAGTTTGTCCGATACTTCGAGCGCGTCTTCACACAAGACCCGCCGGAAGACGGACTGACGATTTCAATCGACCAAGGCGATTGCTTCATTCAACTTTATGCTGAAAGCGTCTATCGGGACCGCAGACTTCGTGGAACGATGCTCGTCTTACGTGACGTCACGGCCGAAACGGAGATTGATCGGATGAAATCTGAACTCGTCTCGACCGTCTCGCATGAATTACGGACGCCTTTGTCCTCGATTTACGGATTTACCGAGCTGATGCTGTCACGTGATTTGAAGGAAAGTCGTCGTGAACTGTATTTGAAGACGATCCACGATGAAGCGAAACGCCTTTCCTATCTCGTCAACGATTTCTTAGATCTTCAAAAAATGGAGTCTGGAAAACAAGCGTTCGAGTGGGAACCGGTCGACTTATATCAGCTCGTCACAGATAGTGTCGCGTTTTATCAGGAAACGACGGACCGACATGAGCTGTTCATCGACACCGATACCGAACAAGATTTCATTATTGATGCGGACTTAGAAGGGATGCGTCAATTGCTCGGCAACCTATTAAGTAACGCCATCAAATATTCGCCAGATGGCGGGAATATCCTTGTATCGCTCGAACGCGTAGATGAAGAGGTCGTGATGAAAGTAAGAGACCATGGTATGGGAATACCAAGTGCCTCACTCCCTCATCTCTTCGGTAAATTTTATCGAGTCGATAATTCGGACCGTCGAAAAATCGGTGGTACCGGACTCGGTCTCGCAATTTGTAAAGAAATTGCCAAAGCGCATGAGGGTCAACTCCATGTCGAATCGATATATGGAGAGGGCAGTACATTCATCTGTGAACTACCAACCTCAAAAGAGCACATCATGCAATAACACGGTCATGTCGACCGTGTTATTTTTGACTCTTTTTTGCCTAATTTGGAAGGAATCCTTTGACAATATATAGAAAGGAAAGAAACCGATGCATTTTCGTGGATGTAGGATACCCTATCCATTTATTTTTACACGTTTTAAGCCAAAAACAAGATATACTGATTATAAAGAGATTGCTAGGATCGGAGGACTTGCCATTGGATCATCGTGACCCGCCTTTTTCAGAGATTGGAGATTTTAATCAATTGGGACGTTTTGAGATTGACGTACCTCACATGGGGGAGCAAGCGAAGTTTCAATCTGCCGCTGCTTTGATTCGGAAGCACGTGCCATTACGCCTTGGTGGATTTTACATTATTGCGAGCGAAGAGGAAATTTTGCATAGTGGTTCACATGATGCGAATCTTCAAAAACATTTGATTCACCTATTACAGCAGGTCCTTAACGGTCATATAGAAGACGAACGCCTCGTCCAAGAACAAGTGTGGACTGTGCATTATTTCACGACACCATAAAAAAGAACTCGATTTAAGTATCATTACTTATCTCGAGTTCTTTTCATTCACTCCCAACGTGACATCATTGAGATTGTTTTTTCATAGTATTCTGTAGCAAGTTTATATTTACCTGAACTACGTAATTCTCTAGACAGCCATAATGCGTATTTATGTGTGTAATATTCATCGTAGGCTTCAAAATAATCTACTGCTTTTTTGAGGCTATGAATCAGCTCATTTTGATCACATTTCTTATACTTGTTTACATAGATATCGAAGTGAAAGTCAAACTCAATTAAGTCCTCTTTGTTGCCTTTTAATTCATAACCAACTGTTAACCACTTCATAATACCCTCGATGTCATTTTGAGCAACATTTACCTCGAGTAAAGACATCACACTATAGAGTTTACTTTTTGCACCTTCTTTAACATTAAAACTATCAAGAAAGTATTGTTGTGCTTTTTCTTGATCACCAATTAAAAAATAGATATCTCCCATGTTATTGTAAAGCATTCCATAGTAATCATTTAAGTTTGCCTTATCCGCTACTTTCGCTGCTTTTTCGTAATGCTCTAACGCTGTGGTGTATCGTTTACGTCGTTTAAATGACAAACCGATAATCATGTGTGATTCGATGATTCGTTCGAGACAAAAATTCTCTTGGAAATACTCGAGTGCCGGTTTTACGTAATCAATCGCTTGCGAATAATCCGTAAATCGGTGATAAAGTGCGCCCATCACATATCGCATATCTGCTTTTTCCCAGTCCGGAAGACCCGAATCCGCCATGTCCTTCCCTACTTTTTCTAATAGGTTAACAGTTGTTTCACGATCAGCAGATTGATATAAGAACATGTAAATGCACTGTATCAAATCATAACGTATTCGATCATCATTCGATAACTGATCTTTAATCCAGCCAACTTCGATTAAATATTGAACATTTCCACCTGGTGTGATTCCAAATCGCGCCAAAGTGATCAACAATGTGACATACAACTCTTTTGACTGTAAAACAACAGGATTCGTTTTGAATTTTTCAATTCGCTTAAAGTATTTTTCCTCTTGTCTTGATAATAACGCTTCCTTCAAAGTGTCACGAATTTCTTTCTTCGTTTGATCTATTTTCTCACTAAAATCATAATAAAGTGGAACATCTAGTTCTAGCCGTTCAAAAATCAATTCCAATACTTCATCACTAGGTGTTGTTTGGTTATTTTCAATTTTACTTAAATATGAAATCGAACAAATCCCTCTAGCAAGCACAGACTGCTTCATATTTTTTCGCATGCGTTCCACTTTGATTAAGTTTCCAAAATTATATTCCATATCAAGCAGTAGCCCCTTCGAACTAAAATAGTCGATTTTTTTAAAATAAATTAGTCTTTTTGTCATACGTTCAGGAAATTCATCTCAAAAAACCCGTCTAATAGAGCACTTTTAACAGAAAGTTTCCCAACCGAATCATCACCTTTTAACAAAGATGACATGATAATATTGAACTAGTAAATACAGTTTCTACAAATTACCTAGTCAATTTTTACTAAATCGCATATTTCATTTCAATCATCACTACGGAGGTGAAAATGACAAATGGGAAAACTAAGTTTCTTACTTGCCGAAGACTACATTAAACCTAAAATTTATTTTAAGTCAAAGCAAGTTCCAACCGTAAATACAATGTACACTCCTGAAGATCATGATAACTTTTCAGGGTTAGAACATCTAACCCAGTTGTTATCTTCTCCTAGAGGTTTTATTGTAAACGCTTTTCAAATTGATTACTATCAATCGTTACCTCGATTGATTGCCAGGTCTATAAAACATATTCATTCATTTAAAAAGTTATACATTTTAGGACCTGAACTTTCTCTTTCAATTTTAAAACGAAGTACAAAAACAATTTATGAAAAACAGTTGCTTGATTATGAATATATTAATGTTGAACAAGATCCTGATTTTGTAACGAATCAATGTATCACATTACTTGAAGAAGGACATATTTTGTATATCTTGCCCGAAACATCAGTTTGTTGGAGACCAAATTTAATCACTGAAACTGATAAGATATCACATTCTCTTTGCAGTACGCTATTGAGTCAACAAGTAAATGTTTCTATTCTAGCGACTGCTGTAAAAAGTGAATCTGAAAAAGTAGTGATTTTTCCTGCCAACATCCCAGATGCTTACTCAGGAGATATGGAGACACGTATATATCAGCAATCTGAAACACTGTACCAACTGTTCGATTCTTTGAAAGCCGATGAATAATCAGGATTTTCTGCTTTAAAAACATAAAATAATTGTTTAATGGAGGTTTTATTGATGAAAAAAGTAACAGGAGTACTATTTATCGCAACAGCAGTTTTACTTTTAGGAAGTTCTGTTAGACCATTAGTGGACGATATGCCTCGCATCGTCAAAATAAATGAGCCTATCAAATTACATGTTGACGATATGCCTCGTATCGTTAAAGTGAATGAACCAATTAAACTTTTCGTTGATGACATGCCGCGCATTGTTAAAGTAAATGAGCCTGCTAAATTATTCGTCGACGACATGCCACGCATTGTTAAAGTAGATGAACCAGTCAAACTACTTGTTGATGATATGCCACGCATCGTATAAACTGATTTGCTCAAGACGCCTCGTGCGTCTTTTTTATTTTAGAAAAAAGGTAAATGAATTATATATTTCCCTCCATTTTTTCCTTTTTACTTATATAATAAGCAGGGACAACCTAGATGCACTCTCATACGCCGCCCTTGTCACCAGTTTAATGAGTAAAGGAGTTTGAACATTGAATGAAACAAAACCGTCATGGAGTTTAAAGCTGTTACTTAGTTCTTCACTTGCAATATCCGGGACAGCGATTGTCCCGTTCCAATTGGATTCTTCCGGCATTCAATCGACTGTCGCCGAAGCCGCCTCGACCTATACCACTACCGCCAACTTAAATCTTCGCCTCAGCGCAGCTACTTGGAGCCCAGTCCTCTTGACAATCCCATCTGGCTCAAGCGTCACGTATATTAGTACATACGGTTCGTGGTACAAAGTCAGTTATGGAGGCAAAACAGGCTATGTCGCTTCTCAATATGTTTCGGTCTCGAACACTTCTGCTTACTATAAGACAACAGACCGATTAAATATGCGCCTCACCGCTGCTTCATGGAGTGATGTGGTCACCGTGATCCCTGCCGACGCGACCGTGAAGTATGTCAGTCGTTATGGGTCATGGTATAAAGTGACGTTCAATGGAAAGACGGGCTATGTCGCTTCTGCTTATTTAACACCTACGAGTGACCCAGTCCCACCTTCGGACTACTATAAGACGACTGCCAACCTGAACCTGCGTCTCAGCGCCGCTTCATGGAGTTCCATCGTCACAACGATTCCATCGGGTGCGACTGTCAAATATGTGAGCCGTTACGGGTCATGGTATAAGGTCACCTATAATGGGAAAACCGGTTACGTTTCTTCTGACTATTTAATGGCGACGACAGCTCCCGTCACTCCGTTTTCTTATTATAAAACGACCGTGAACTTGAATATGCGTCTTAGCGCCGCTTCATGGAGCGATGTCTTGACCGTCATTCCAGCTGGATCGGTCGTCAAATATGTCAGCCGTTATGACTCGTGGTATAAAGTCACATACAACGGCAAAACCGGGTATGTAGCATCCGAGTACTTGAAACCTACGACTGTTACGACACCAACGGATACAAACGGAACCGGTAAAACGGTCGTCATCGACGCAGGACATGGTGGAAACGATCCTGGCGCTGTCTATGGCTCTGTTTATGAGAAAGTGATTGCACTTGATATTGCGAAACGTCTAGCTGGCGTCTTATCGAGCACCTATGACTACAACGTTAAATTGACTCGTTCGAACGATACATACCTCTCCCTTGAACAGCGTGTGTCACTCAACAAGTCTTATAAAGGGGATGTGTTCGTCAGTCTTCACGCGAACTCTTCCGTTTATAACACGGCACATGGACACGAGGTACTCGTCCCGACGTCAGAAAGTTATACGACAAACCCTTACGTTTCCGCTAGCCGTAGTCTCGGCTCAAGTATCAACAAAGAGATCGCTTCACGGATTTCCACGATTCAAAACCGTGGGGTCAAGTATCAAAATGTATACGTAGTCGGACGGAACGTTTCACCTTCTACCCTTGTCGAATACGGATTCATCAGTAATTCAAGCGACCGCTCACATTTAACGAGTACGACATATCGTCAACGAATGGCTGAAGCAACGGCATCCGGCATTCATCAATTCATGCGATCTTATTACTAAAAACAAGGAACTTAGCACTCAGCTAAGTTCCTTGTTTGATATGGACTCGCCAAATCATATGGGATGCCCCAGGTCCCCAATAATGTTCGAGGATATGAGACGGCTCACCCAATCGTTTCTGCCAATAGGCTTGTGCGCTCGGGAATCCGGCATCTAAATAAAAGACCTTCTTCCCTCGAACCGAAATTTCACGCATCATCTCTTCTAACAGGAATTGCCCGACACCTCGCCGCTGCATTCGTGGTGACACATAGACACTCCCTAGCTCAATCGCATCACGCTCAATTTGTATGTTGCCTGAGATGATATCATTCGGAGGTAATAACGCCCCTGCTCCGACAAGGATTCCGTCCTCTTCTACAACGTACAGATCAACGGTGTCATCATCGAAATGATCTTGAATCGTCGTGTTCAGACGCGCCACTTCTTCATCGAGCAAATCGGCATCTTCAAACCGCTCTCGTCGAATCAAGTCACTCAAACTCTCCATAAATAAGCGCTGCAAGGATTTCACGTCTGATTGTTCGAGTGCACGAAAATTCAAGACGGCCACTCCCTTTTCTTTTTTGTTTTACTCTTTACCCTCACGAATTCGTTGCGTAACACTCGGGTACGAGGGAATCATTTCTTCGAGCGGCTCATAATTCAATTTACCGTACGTTTTCCAAATGACTAAAATCGCAGCGGTCCATAATATGATTGTCAAATGAATAAACCCGATTGGATAACCACTTTCCGCTTCGAACCCGACCATCACGAACATTACGTTGAACATCGTATGCATGAGAAAGGCCGACCATAAATTGCGCGACGAACCGTTGTATACCCAAGTCATGATGATCGTATATGCCATCACGGCTAAGCCATACGCCCAAAATGACAAATTCGCCTGTCCTGTTCCAGCCATGAAGAAGAGCGGAATATGCCACATCGCCCAAAGGACCCCCAGTGACAGGCTAGCTAGAAGTGGAGAGAATCTTGATTGTAAGGCGTCCAGCAAATAGCCGCGCCATCCATACTCTTCCTGCAACGTCCCTCCGAGAAATAGCATATAGAAGAAGTATGGGACGACCCACCACGGTTCTCGAACGAGTAGGGCACCGCTTCGATCCGTCCACCAATACGCTACGAGAAATAAGAACGGAACCAACAAAAAAGGAATCGCATACGCCTTCCAACTCATCTGGAACTGAATGCTTTTCCGAAGAAGATGTGTCACCCCTTCCCCGCCCCGAAGTCGATACATCGTGAGAAACCCTGCAATGCTTGGACCAAACGCCCCTAAAATAACGATGACCATGATTGGTAAATCGGTCCACCAGTACAAACTTCCCCATATAAGCCATGAGTAGCCGAATGAGACCAATAAGAAAAAGTTGATGTATTTGTTTTTATACATAATCAGCACCCCTTCAGCAATGTAGTACCCGTTATTTGATTGGAAGAATAGCATTTGAATCTTTTTGTATGTAATTATAATTGTTCGGCATATAATGAAGTGATGAATGGATTAAATAACCCTATGAGGTATCGACACTATGGAACAGATTAGCACGCATACAACAAGTCACAATGGATTTTTGATGATACTCGCTTTTCTCATTGCCAGCGTTTCAGCCTTGATGGCACTCGAATTAGCGAAGCGGGTCACAGGAGGTGTGACAACGTCTCATCGTACTTGGATTTTATTTGGTGGTACCACGCTAGGTCTTGGCATCTGGTCCATGCATTTTGTGGCCATGCTCGGTCATGCGTCCTTACATGAGAGCACCTATTCGATTTGGCTCATTATCGGATCAATGATTCCGGCGATTGTCGGGTGCATCCTGTCGTTCGGTTTGATTTCTCGCAAGACGACATGGATGTCCTTACTGCAATCTTCCGGTTTGATGGGATTTGGAATCGTCAGCATGCATTATATTGGCATGAAAGCCATCCAAGGTGTTCAATTGGACTTTGATCCCTTATGGGTATTGATTTCAATTGGTATCGCTTGGGGCGCTTCCTTTCTCGCCTTATGGGTAGGTTTCTTTTCGTCCTACGCTACGGCACGGACATCCTTGCCCGTTAAACTAATGTTCTCCCTTCTGATGGGGACAGCTATTTTCAGTATGCACCTTGCTGGAATGCGGGCAACGACTATCATTCCTGATGCTTCACCCGCCAGGCAGGTTCCGATTGATCCGACCCTACTCGCATGGTTAGTCACGAGCATCGTGTTTCTCTTATTCGGGATGTACTTTATTGCGTATACGTTAGAACGACAAATCCAAAAACGTGACCTTTTTCAAACGACGATTTTAGAATCGACAACGGATGCTGTAGTGACGACGACAAGCGATGGTGAAATCCAATATCAAAATCAAGCGTTCGCTCACTTATTCGAGGGACATGCGACAGAACCCTTTTTTCAGGATTATCATCCTTTGCTGTCGGCTCAACAGCCGTTCTATCAGCCGGTACAAATTGACACGAATCATCGTACGTTAGAAGTGACGTCTTATCCACTTCAAGATGGTTCAAACAATCAAGTACTCTGGTTTATCCGAGATGTGACCGAAGCAGTCGCCTCTCAGCGTCTGATTGAACATATGGCTTTTCACGATGCATTGACGGACTTACCAAATCGGCATAAACTGGATGCCCTCTTGAAGGAATGTATCTCACAAGAACGTTCGGTCGCCTGTTTATACATCGACGTAAACCGCTGGCGTTTCCTAAGTGACATTCTCGGGCATCACGGAGCAGATGAGTTGATCATTCAAGTCGCTGACCGCCTCAAACATACGATTCACCCAGACGATGTATTGACACGAATCGGACCATCCGAGTTTGTCATTTTACTATTTGCGCAACGCAGTTCGCTCGCTCATCAAAAGGCTGAAAAATGTATTAAGGCGATTTCATCCAGCTTCGACGTGGATGGCACGACTCTTGAATTGACGATGAGTGCGGGAATCAGTCATTTCCCTAAGGATAGTGCTTCTTCCGAAGAACTTATTCAATTTTCTCGTCTTGCCGCTGATGAATCCAGACAAGATGGAGAGAATAATATCAAATTATTCGAAGAATCATCACGACCTCAACTCTTGCGCAATATCGAGATAGAAAAAGCACTCGTCACCGCACTAAGTAAAAACGAACTGACACTTGTCTATCAACCGAAAATCGATTTGAAGCGGAATCGATTAGAAGGCGCGGAAGCGTTACTTCGATGGCAACATCCACAAATCGGAAAGGTTGCGCCATCTGACTTCATCCCGATTGCGGAAAACACGGGGTTAATTCATTCGATTGGTCATTGGGTCATTCGGGAAGGTTGTCGCGCTTGGGTGCGTTGGCAACGAACTGGGATACGTCCCTTTACATTATCCCTTAACGTTTCCCCGCTCCAATTTGCGCGCGAAGACTTTGTTGATACGCTACAATCCATTCTTTTGGAGACGGGGATGGACCCGATGTATCTCGAATTGGAAGTGACCGAGTCCTCGATGCTTTCATATGAGGCCTCGACTCGTGAAAAACTGACACAGTTGCATCAGCTCGGGATCCTCATTTCTCTCGATGATTTTGGGACCGGCTATTCTTCGTTCAGCCAACTTCGGGAACTTCCTGTGCAAGTATTAAAAATCGATCGGTCGTTTATCGAGAACCTGTTCACCGACCGCAATCAAGAGGCCATCGTCCGCTCGATGATTCAACTCGGTCACAACCTTGGTATGAAAGTTCTCATGGAAGGTGTGGAAACATCCGCCCAACTCGAATGGTTACTCAAGGAATCATGTGACTACGTGCAAGGCTACTACTTCAGTCTTCCGTTGTCTGAGACAGACGTTCCGCTTCACGTAAAACAAACAACGACCTATCTCGAATTCGGGAAACACTAAAAAATCGCTTCTGTCAGGTGACAGAAGCGATTTTTTATTAAGACACATGTTCTTTTTCTTCTTCACGAATCAAATGATATTGATCGAGAATCAACTGAGTCAACGTGTCCCCTTCACGAAGATGAAGGTATTTTTCAATCGTTGACGAGATGCCGTGTTCTTCGATCGACAAATTCAGCTCCGATGATTCCGAATCCTCCGGGTTGTAGTAATGAAGGGCTGCTGCAATCCCGTAAGCGAGTTCGTTCGGCTCGATGCCGTTATTCATCAATTCACGTGCCGGCTTGACGAGACGGTCGCTCGGTCCTAGTTTACGAATCGGTGAACGCGCCACACGCGACACTTCATCCTTCAATTTCGGGTTTTCAAAACGCTTGATGATCTTTTGAATATATTGGCTATGCTCTTTCGCCTCGAATCCGTATTTCTCAAGCAATAACCACCCTGTCTCATACAATGCGCCTTGGACGACTTGACGCACACGGCGATCTTGCAGCGCCTCGTCAATCGTCGCCTTTCCGAACAACGAGCCGATATAAGAGGCGATGGCGTGTCCCGTATTGACCGTGAATAATTTTCGTTCGATATACGGTCCGATTTCTTCAACCCATGTCACACCTTGAATCGGTGGTTGTTCGTTGAGCCCTTGTGTCTCGATGACCCATTCATGGAACGTCTCGACTTCCACGTAAAGCGGATCCTCATGTTGTTGTAGCGGGACGATGCGGTCGACTGCTGCGTTCGGGAAGAAGACATTCGCCTCCCCGACACCACCACACGCCTCTACTTCTTGGCGAAGAATTGCACTCCCACCAATCATGTTCTCACATGCGATG
Organism: Exiguobacterium sp. s75; assembly: GCF_018617145.1. Lineage (GTDB taxonomy): Bacteria > Bacillota > Bacilli > Exiguobacteriales > Exiguobacteriaceae > Exiguobacterium > Exiguobacterium profundum. The sequence goes on along the minus strand of NZ_JACSJQ010000005.1, from coordinate 75,407 downwards.
ACATAGACCGGTGCATCCTCGACTTCACGAGCACGAAGTCCTTCACTGATCAAGGGTGCCACTTTTGAGAGGAGTGACGGTCCGACAGCCGTCGTCACGAGATCTGCTTCTGCAATCAAGTCCACGACCCGAGCTGGTTCTTTCAAACTGTTGACACCGCGAACTCGGTCGACGACGACACAATCGACGCCATCTTCCGCAAACCCGACCTCATAATGACGTTTTGCCTCAAGCGCTTCGATGACCGTGTCATTGATGTCGACAAACGTCACCTCGTAACCGCTTTGGTTGAGCAATAATCCGATAAAGCCTCGTCCGATGTTCCCTGCCCCAAAGTGAACAGCTTTCATTTACGCCACCTCTTCCATAAAGAGCGCCAAGATTTCTTCCTTCGTTTTCGCCTGAACAAGACGCTCTACATTGCTTTCGTCTGAGCATAGAATCGCGATTTGCGATAGGAGCTCTAAATGTTCATCATTCACGCCTGCAATTCCGATGACGAGTTTGGCCGTTTGACCTCCAAAGTCGACACCGTCTGGTACTTGCAGGAACGAGATCCCCGTCTTCTGAACCGCTGATTTCGCTGCTTCTGTACCGTGTGGAATGGCGACGTGATTTCCGATATAGACGTTTGCGATCGCTTGACGTTCATGCATCGCTTCTACATACTCCGGCGTCACACAGCCGGCGTCTTGTAGGACGGCTCCGGCTGCTGTGATTGCTTCCTCTGTCGTAGCGAGTGTTTGGTTAAGTCGAATCATCTCTGTTTGAATGAATGGCATTTTAATTTCCTCCTAATGGCTAAACCGTGTCTCTATCTGTTCTGAGTTCAAGAAATTTTGCTACGTTCCGCTTTAATTTCTTCTACTAATTGGTCATAGTAATCGGCGTTCAAGAAGTTCGTGACCGAACGATGAATCGCATTCGGCGCTTGCGCTTCCGCGCGCTCCGTCAAATCTTCGTGTGTGATGACAAACTGAGCACCTTTCGGCAAGTTGCTGATGGACGTGTTCGTCACTTTGATTGGCAAGTTCGCTTTGTTGACCTTGTTCCGAAGAACCGATGCTCCCATGGCACTCGATCCCATCCCAGCGTCACAAGCGAAGATGATATGGTCGACTTTATCAAGACGATCTGTCACGAGAGCCGATGCGTAAGACTGCTTGCCTTTCATCGCACTCACGTTTTGTGTCGCTTCTTCGAGTGATACTTCCTCTGCTGCGCTCGATTTCAAGATAACACTAGCCACAGCGAACGTGACCGCTGCTGACAAGAGAATCCCTGCCACGAGTCCGAGATATGAACCGCGTGACGCCATCGCAAGAATGGCAAAGATACTACCTGGTGAAGCCGGTGCGACGAGACCGACATCAAAGAGTACGAACGTGAAGATCCCTGTTGCGCCCCCTGCGATCATCGCAAGGATCAAGACTGGCTTCATCAACACATATGGGAAGTAAATCTCGTGAATCCCACCAAGGAAATGAATGATGGCTGCACCCGGTGCCGTACGTTTCGCTGCACCTTTGGCGAAGAACATATAGGCGAGAAGTAATCCAAGACCTGGTCCTGGGTTCGCCTCAAGTAAGAAGAGAACGGACTTTCCAGCGTCTGCGACTTGATCGACACCAAGCGGGCTCAAGATCCCGTGGTTGATGGCGTTGTTCAAGAAGAGAACTTTTGCTGGTTCGATGAACAGACTTGCGACCGGAAGCAATTTCGCGCCGACGATCCAGTCAACACCTGCCGCCATGACTTTATCGAGGGCGCTCATGATCGGACCGAAGATTTCAAATCCTCCAAGCATGAGAAGACCACCGATGATTCCAACTGAGAAGTTGTTGACGAGCATTTCAAATCCCGCTTTAACTTTGCCTTCAAGGGCACGGTCGACTTGGCGGATGACATAACCACCGAGTGGACCCATGATCATCGCACCGAGGAACATCGGAATGTCGGTACCGACGATGACCCCCATCGTGGCGAGTGCCCCGACGACACCGCCTCGTACGTCATGAAGTAATTTACCACCAGTGAAACCGATGAGTAATGGTAAGAGATACGTGATGGTTGGACCAACGAGTTCTGCTAATTTTTCGTTTGGCCACCATCCTGTTGGAATGAAGAGTGCTGTGATAATCCCCCAGGCAATGAAGGCGCCGATGTTCGGCATGACCATCCCACTGAGGAAACTACCGAACCGTTGTACTTTGACTCGGACCCCGCCCGAGCTTGCTTGCGTATTCGCCATGTATAAAACCTCCAGTCGTTTAAATGTGAAAGGTTGAATGTGTAGTGTAGCTAACCGGTTTGTGCTCTACACCTGTATTGTATGCCTGGAGTAAGCGCTTTCTCAATTCAATCCAGTTCACACTTTGGCAACATTTTGTGCCAAACAAAAAAATGACCATGGTTCGGTCATTTTTCGTACAACGTCTCATGAATCATTTTCTTCATGCATTCGTGTAGGAGTAAACGAAGATCTTCTTTCGTTCCCGTGCTATAAAGACGCATATGCTCCTCACTCTCAATGAGCGACCCGCTGATCGCACTTAGGAACTGAAGCTCGACGTCACGTGCTTCTTCCGGTGCCAGCAAGACAAGAAGACGTGTCACCGGTTCGGTCGACTGATCCATCATAAGGAGTGGGATCGATGTCGTTAAATCAAACGCAAACACACTCGCCTTCTCAATCGAGGCATGTCGTCCGTGGAATAACGCCAGTTTCGTACCAGGCACCCCAAGGCCCGCGACCTCGTGACGACGAAGCAGTTGGGCAGAGAGCTGAATTCCGCTTTGTACGAGGTCACGTTCTTCTAAATGTGTACCGATATCAAGCAAGATATCTTCTAAACGATCCGTATTATTGAGCGTGACCAAATCGAACTGGTCATCCATCCGCTCGAACGTCTCGACCAATTCCCCGAGTTCTGCGAAATCAAGCATCGTTGAACGCGGCTTCGTTGCGAGTGTCTGAAAGGATTGCGGTAAAGATAGTAAAAGATGACGGACGCGCTGTACTTCTTCACTCGTCAACAACGGATTGACAATCAATGTCGGTACCGAGAGTGGTGGTAATGGCACCGTCGACAAGATGACATCATATTCCTCAAGTCGGTGCTGTTCGAGTCCGAAAAGTGATGAGTTGACGACGTCTTGCATCTCTGGGAACTCTTGGCGTACCCGATTGACGAGCATCTTCGACGAACCGAGTCCGGCCGAACAGATGACGAGCGCCCGATATTCGCGGCGGCGCACCGGTTTGACGAGTGCTGCCGCAAAGTGCATCGCCCAAAAAACCGTTTCTTCTTCGGAGAACGTATTCGTCCCAAAGACGATGTCGGCGGCCTGTTGAATCGCCGAACGAAGTCCCGGATAGTCGCGGTCGATGTGGGGCTTGACCGTACTCGTCTCTGGTAGCGCCTGCGTATTCATACTCGAGAGGATGTGAGCAAGCAGTCCTCGTTCGAGAGCCGCGTCATCCGTAAAGGTAAACCCGTAGATGAGCGAGACGTGATGAATCAGTTTATGCACCCGAATCTGCATGATCCAGCGTTCTTCCTCGTCTTCTTTCATTTGATCTTTAATTGAGCGCAGACGATTCGCCTCTTCCGCGAACCAGACGCGTTCCGCCATCGAGTAAGTGATACCGAGAGCCGCTTCCATATCGGTGGCGACTTTCAGATAGTCCTCGGACCGTCCTTTCGTATACATCTCTAAAAAGAATCCAGACGCTAACCGCTCTTGTTGCACGCCGTAAGCGAACGTGACTCGCATGATGGTGCGGTCGTCCATCCGCTCAAACGAAAGGGATTTCAAATAATCATAACCGTCTCGAAGACCTTCAAGCATCTCCTCGCATGGTACCATCTTTAAAAAAGCAGGAATGTAGTCGTCTTCTCCACGGACGAAGCGATAAAATGCGAGCGTGTCCCAGTGGGCAAGCAGAGCGTTGATGAGTAGCTTACGCTTCTCGGACTCATAACCGAGCACTCTAGCCCCAACACCTTTTTTCCGTTCAACTTCTAAATGATACTCTTCGAACCATCGATCCAATTTCTCTAGGTCTTGTGTCAACGTACTCGGCGAGACGTGCATCTGTTTGGCGACCGCCTGCAATTTAAGCGTATCGTTCTCGAACAAGAGACGCCACGCCAGCTCAAATAAGCGGTCCTCGCTCGTCGGGATCGCTTCTGCGGATAAGATGAGGTCTTCTCGTAACTGTTGCTTCGCAGATGGTTTGCCGACCAGGCTCAGTCCATGACCGCGTTGCCAAGCGAGTTCGAGTTCGAACTCTTTTAAGATGCCTTCAAGTAATTGTCGTTCTCGTTGAATCGTGCGCTCAGACAAATTCACTGCTTGCGCGATTTCGGCGAGCGGTGCCGATGTCTCAGTTGCTAATAAGTGTAGTAAAATCGACCGTTCTCTCGTGGTCCACTCATGTCTCATGCTCATCCATCCATTCTTCTACAAGTAGTCGGTATTCCTCGAGCGACAGGAGTTGTCGGACTGACCGGACACATGCGGTCGGATGGGTGACCGGGGTCGCCCCTTCCTGATAGAGAATCAAATCCACCTCATTCGGGATGTTTTGAATCGTTCCGTGCGTAATCGTACAAGACAAGCGCCCCTCGCTTGCCTGTGCGAACAACTTCGCCGCCATCGCACTCGTCACAAATCCGCTATGGCAAGCAATGTATACGTTCATGTCAGCCCTTCTTTCGTCGCTTATCTTTATCTAATCATAAGTTGGAACCGCTTACTTATCCTACTATTTTGCTTGTTGGCAAAGATATCGGCAAGTAGTAAAAAGCACCTCTCCTGAAGAAAGGTGCCTTACACTATGTTCAGTTTATTCGACCGTCACCGATTTCGCCAAGTTCCGTGGCTTGTCGACGTCACAGCCGCGGGCGAGCGCCGCATAATATGCCATCAACTGAACCGGTAAGACGTTAATGAGCGGTGCCAAGAGTGGCTCGACGTGCGGCAAGATGAAGTCATCATTCTCATGTTCCACGCCTTGCATGGAAATGATACAGGCGTTCGCGCCACGGGCAACGACCTCTTTAACGTTTCCACGAATATTCAAGTTCGTCTTCGGTTGCGAGATGAGCGCGATAACCGGTGTTCCGTCTTCAATCAAGGCGATCGACCCGTGCTTCAGTTCCCCACCTGGGTATCCTTCCGCTTGGATATACGAAATCTCTTTTACTTTGAGCGCTCCTTCGAGACAGACAGAAGCGTCAAGCCCACGACCGATGAAGAACGTGTTCGGTGTCGTTTTCAAATAACGTTCCGCGAGGTCTTCGAACAACTCTTTTTGCGCCATGATCGAGTCCATAATGGTCGCAACACGTGCAAGCTCCGGCATCAGGTCGAACGGTAATTCTTTCCCTGTCGCACGAGCGATGTCATACGCGAGAATCGCGAGGACGCCAATCTGTGCCGTGTACGCTTTCGTCGACGCGACGGCGATTTCCGGTCCGGCGTGGAGGAGCATCGTCTCGTTCGCTTCGCGTGAGAGCGTTGAACCCGGTACATTCGTCATAGTGAGCGCTTTATATCCGCGTTTCTTCACTTCGACGAGGACGGCACGGCTGTCCGCCGTCTCACCGGATTGTGATAAGAAGACGAACAACGGACGTTCACTTAAGAGCGGCATATTGTAGCCAAATTCAGAAGAAACGTGCACTTCTGTCGGAATGCCGGCGATGCGTTCTAAAATGTCTTTTCCGACGAGTCCGGCGTTATAGCTCGTCCCACATGCGACGATATAGACACGGTCCGCTTCCGAGACGAGTTCACGCACGCCGTCCGTGAGTTCGATGTCACCGTTCTCGTTCTGGTAATGCTGGATGATGTTGCGGATGACGGCCGGTTGCTCGTCCATCTCCTTCAACATGTAGTGCGCGTACGTGCCCTTCTCGATGTCTGACGCATCAATCTCGGCCGTGTATGGTGCACGCTCGAGTACTTCGCCGTCGAGCGTCTTGATCGTCGCCGACTCACGTGTGAGGATGACGATCTCACCATCGTGGAGCTCGAGGTACTGATCTGTCACCTGGAGCATCGCCATCGCGTCTGATGCGACGACGTTGAACGTGCCGTCACCGATTCCGACGAGGAGCGGTGACTTGTTCTTCCCGATATAGAGGCGCTCTTTGTCCTCTGAGTCGATCATCGCGATCGCATACGAACCGTGGAGGTCCGAGAGCGTCTTGCGGAACGCCGCCTCGACGTCGCCGAGCTCGACGAAGTGTTTCTCCATGAGCTGGACGATGACTTCCGTGTCCGTCTCCGAAAGGAACGGGACGTCGAGCGTGGCTTTCAATTGTTCGTCGTTCTCGATCACGCCGTTGTGCACGAGCGTGAAACGTCCTGTCGTGCTCTGATGCGGGTGGGCGTTCGGCACGCTCGGTACCCCGTGTGTCGCCCAACGTGTGTGGCCGATTCCGATTGTTCCTTCAGCATCAGCCGGTACAATGTCACGGAGTGCTTGAATCCGTCCCACTTCTTTGAACGTACGAACGTTTTCACCGACTAAGGCAATTCCTGCTGAATCATAGCCACGATACTCGAGCTTTTCAAGCCCTTTCAATAAAATCTCTTTCGTTCCAACTTGTCCAATCATTCCTACGATTCCACACATAAACAAATCTCCTCTATTCTTCGATTTCTCGAAAAAGGAAACGGGCTTTTTTGAGTGATGTCATCAAGTCTCGTTTTGTCCGCCCGGTCACCCGAACGTTTTATCAAGACTCTCTCAGTCGTGACACGCGACTGGAAGGCATCCGCCGAAATCTCGATCACCTTCGTCCTCGTCAACTCCGCAGAGTTCTGGCGCTTCCACTTCATATCTAGCCGTTTCTCCAGATACGCTTTCATGCTATCGAGTACAAGGCGTGTTGGATAGAGAAATTGTTAAAGTAGTCGCTAAATACTTTTTTACCGTTCATGTAAAAGTCACCACTTTCACTAAAAAGCCATCAATCCATCAGGTTTTCGAGTAGGGAGAGAACGGGCATGATACAAGTAACGAGTAAAGAAACGAGGGGAAACACATGGGTGGAATCTTCCTATTGATCGGCATTCTGTTATCCGTCTTATCCAGGTGGCTCGAATTTGAAGGCAATAGCACGTTAGGGGATGTCATGTTGTTTCCTGCGATTTTCTTTATGGCTATGGCTTTTCTCTGCAGTTTCCCTTATTTCAAGGAATGGTGGGGTGACCGCTCCACCCGTAAGAAAGCATTCTTTTTCGTGATTTTTGCCGCAGTCGGCATCCTATGTCTGCAAGCCGCTTTCTGGTTTGTCGTTTGGCGCAATCAATGGCTCGGACTTCTTCTCCTTCTTCCCTTTGCGGCATGTGTGGGGTTCATCGCTCGATTATTCAAATAAAAAGAGGATGCGCAATCGCACATCCTCCTTTTTAATTCAGGGTGAAGTCAACCATCACACCGTAATGATCACTCGGTACAACATCCCTACTCGTCCGCATGTCGCCGAATATATCGATATGCTGAACCTCGAGTTCACTACATTCCGAACGTACCAGAATCCAATCATATCGTTCAGGCTGCTCGAGATGAGAAGATTGTAGGTACGGATTGTGCTTTACGTCTAACGTCGGGCGTGCCTCTTCGCCAACAAACGTCGTCACGTCCAGCCACCCTGCATCTGATACATCATCATAGATATTCGATCGAGGATGATCATTGAAATCTCCACACAACACTTCAATCGCCTTTTGGCGCCCCTTGCTTAACCAGTCTCGTACCACTTTCATCTGGCATTCTCGAATCGAAGAAGAGTGCCAGTTCAGATGCACATTCGTGATGCCCCATTCCTGACCGCCGAACGTAAGCGTCACTCGAGTCGCACAATAGTTTGACTCTTCCACATCCTCTGCCCAAATCGCTTCAACTGAAGACAAAGGAATATTACTCAAAAAAGCGAGTCCTTCGTCCGGTGAGTCGGGGTAAGGATGAAAGAAGCAAAACGGATAACCCGTTGCTTCCGCAATATCATGAGCTACACTGCCTTTTTCATAAGAACGGACTTCTTGCAGTGCAATCACGTCCGCGTTGATTCGTTTTACTTCTTGGCAAATCGCATCGATTCGTTTTTGCCATAGCGTGTCATGATTCCAAATGTTATACGTCGCAATCCTCACTTCATATTCCTACTTTCTCGAGTGAGTCACGCGCTCCCCCATTTTTGTTCTTCTCTTAATTCACGTTCTGTGACATAGTTCTCATCAAGTCGGACCATATGTTGTTCATACAATCGATGCATCATTATAGAACTCGGTATGAGCACTGCAATCGTTACAAAGAAAGCAAGCGTCGAGATCTGCTCGGTAACTGTGAAATATAGAAATACAATCACGAACGGATACCCAATCAGTCCAGTAATCGAGTTCCAATGCGCAAGTCGTTTTGCTTCTCTCGATGTCAGATAGCGCTTCTTGATTGCTTCTCGGTCCCACGTCTTCTTCCATGCAGGTAAGGCAGCGATTTCTGAAATCAACAATACACCTACCAACGAAATCCAACCTTTTTCTACAGCGAAGAAAAGCATGAGTGCAAGCGCGCCGCTCATCATACTAACAGTCCACTTTCCCGATTCATCGAATTTAGTCAATTCTCTCATCTGATCACGCTTGTTCACGACGTTGCTCCTTCTCGTATTCGCGGACTTCACGAATTTCTTTTAAATCTTGATCCGTCAAATAGTTCTCATCATAAGACTGAATGACGCGGTCGAACCGCTTCGCCAAGTATTCAATCCCGAAAAACGTCAGCTGGGAAAGGAGAAACATTCGGAACGATTGTGTGCTCGTCGCTTCACTCGTGAAGTAGAAGAGCCCATACATCCCGACACCCGTCAAAGCGAGCGTGTGCGCCATCATTTTGAATGATAAGAGGTTACGCGCCGTTTGATTCTTCACGAAACGAAGCCACATCTGATATCGAACAAAGATACCTGTCAACACGACAGCTAGCACCGCATATAGCGTCCCGGTGATCACGCCGTCCGAGAGTGTCCAATACGAGGCGTAAATCAAAAAACTGACAACGAGTCCGATTCCGATGATTCCGACACCCCATCCGGTCCAGCGATCTACTTTTAAAATCGTGTCGATTTGTGACTTTACTGTTGGTGATGGTTCCATACGTATTCTCCTCCTTCTAACACCTCTTCATACGTCGGCAGCCTTGACTGATGTGCATGAATTCGCTCTTTCCACTTCTTCTCTCGATACGATTTCGTCAACCCCCAAAGGGCGACGATTCCGCCAATTAGGATGAAGGCATCTTCGTTTACATACATTGGGATGAACAACGCAAATAAAGAAACGGCATCAATCCAACAATCAATGAGTCGATAGCGTAACACGCGAGCGACCGCTCGATGTTCGGCAAAATGGCGAATGATTCGATATTCCATATATCCTTTATAAGCCAAGCCCATGGATACGACCAACATGATCGAGATGACCCACATCGCCTGTGTCCGCAACATCACGATGAACGAAATCAAGAAAATGACGAGTACGGGCCAACCAAAGAACCGCTCGAACTGTTTGGCATGCGTTACGGTGAGTTCAAATGGACGATTCATGCGAGACCTTCCCTTCAATCACCTCTTCATACGTTGGAAGCTCTGGTTCAACACGTTTGAGTTGTTTCGTGAACCATTTCTGACGGATTGGACTGAGTAGTCCCCATATCCCAAAAAAGAGACCGATCACGAGACCAAAATCTTCCGCTGTCAGCAGGGTCACCATGAGCGCCGTCAACAAAATCGCATCCACCCATTCGAATACGTATTGGAATATAAGCATTCGATGCGCCTTCGGATGTTTTGTCATTCGCCACATGATACGCATCTCTTGAAAACCCATCACGACGATGATTAAGGAGACCGAACCCATGATGGGAATGAGCCACATTTTATCTAATAAGAGAGCGACAATGACGGCCGTGACATAAAGAATCAAGATGGGTACGGCATACCGTCGCATTCGTCGCATCCACTTTACGTCTTGCTCCACTTATATCGCCTCCTTGTTAAAGTTGATACACTCTACATCTTGTCGTTTTGTCTGCGCCTCCACGTTCCATGTCCATAACATCGCGCCTACGATGAAAACCGTGACACATACATACGCCACGTTTGATGTGAACAATAATTGATGATTCAATGCGAGAAAAAAGGCAACACTGTTGATCCCGTCCCGAGCAAGCTGACGACGATATAACCCTTTCAACTCTGGTTGAAACCCCAGACGCATCTGATAACGCTTCACATATAACATGTTCAGCGGAATGAGTGTGCAGGCGATATACAGCACACCCCATGTAAGGTCATCCGTCCATAAACTGATAGGAAACATGAGTACCACTAATGTTCCAAATATGCCGAAGATCCATTGGTCGAATAAACGCTTCCATGCTTTTTCTTGCGTTATGCGTTCATTCATCTCTTCAACCGTTGTTTCTCGGATTGATCCATCAAAGGCATGCGTTCTCCAAACTGTCTTTGGAAAGTCTGACCGAACACCATCCACAAGGTGAGAACAACAAAAATTGTCAATGTGTCAACTTGCATAATGAGAAGCGCCACCGTGATCACAATGAGGATTGCTGAATCCACTAAATCATATATGAGCTCCCATTTTAGAGACTTGACTTTAATTTTTTCGCTTTCATGCGTACGATGTTTCTGATACTTGCTAACATCTATCCCAATCATCGCGATTCCGACAACAATGAGTGGAACTGTCAACCATACATTACCTTCGAAGTATGACACGGCAAGAGCCATGAGTATGAACGCAAACGAGGTATATTTTATTCGAAGTGATGACTTCCACCATGTATCCTCTTGTACAAATCGATTTTGATTGTTCACTTAACAAACACCCTTTCTTTACAGGACCCACCTTTCTTATACGCAATCTCTTTTTATATTGTTTCACATTTTCCGAATATTCTCGCAATGAATCGTTCGACTTTTTTCAACAATTGACGAATGAAAGAGATATGCCTGAAACAAAAACGACAGCCCTTCTCAGCAATGAAAAGGGCTGTTATATGTAGGAAAAAGAGTTAAGGAGTTGGAAATTTGAAAGCATTTTACCCTTCTATATTCGCCTTTATCGCAGGTCTATCGGGATTAATCGGATTGTTGCTTCAATCGGTTTACCCCATCATGTTGTCTCCCGTCTTTTTACTCATTGCGGGATACTCGGTGGTACATATGAAGAAGCAGAAAACAATCGTCCGAAATTATACAGCGAGCTTCATCATCTTATCGAGTGCCACCCTCGCATTCGGTCTTGGCTTCCAGTCCATCATCCCGTACGCCATGCTCATCGGGGTCGTGCTACATATGGTCTGTCTGATTGCTGCATTCATCGCGCTCGGACGGTATCGGGCTCACATCTCATGAAGGTTGTGACAGGCCTCGGATGGGGCGCGTCCATTCTAGCGCTCGCCCTCACCCCACTACCACTACTTGCCGTCGATTGGATTCTCATCTATTTACTTGAAGACACATCGTTCCCGGTCTTATCAACACTCGCTATGCTCGGTTGTTTCTATCTGTTGTCGACAATCCTCAGTTTTTTCGTTGATGCGTTAACGGGAGCATTACGTTCGTTTGTTCATACGAACATACCGCGTCTACTCGACAGCATTCTTCATGGAATCGTGAGCGGAATCAGTCTATACGTCGTACTGACTCTCTTTCCGTCTATCGATTTATCGACGCTCACTGTCATGGCGATTGTATTCGTGCACGTATTCGGTACATCGTTTTGGATAAACCGGGAGGATTTGAAAGAAAAGACGCCACTCGAGCTCGATTCGATTGATCAACAGATTGTTCACTTGTTACGCACGGAAACAATCGTCTTCTGCGTCGAACGCATACAGAGGGATTACCCGGACTTACCGAAGCGGGATGTTTTGAAACGGGTCAGACGGATCAGTCAATCTAATCAAGTCGCCACCAGCGAATCGTGAGATGTACCTCGGTGCTTAGTGGTGACCAATATAAACAAACGCCAGCCCTGTATGAGGTGCTGGCGTTTTACAGATTTTACGAACGGGAAAGCCCATATCGTTCATAGCCCGCCTTTAGGCATGGGATGAGAGTGAGTTCGGATATTTTTACATCCGACGTTCGGGTATACTTATCCCATAGACAAGAACAAGTCTCTAAAACGCCTGCGTCCATCGCCCCTTGAAAATCGTATACGGTTCGGTCATGAAAACATATGACCGGTAAAACGATGCCTGTCGTCATGCAAAAGACGCTAAAACATCAGATGGACACACCTGCAACGACCTGTGGTGGATGGTAACAGTCCACCAGCCTGAGAATCTATATGATCTGTCTCAGGAGGGGTGATGGCACACCCTCATCTGAAGGCTTGAGCAAAACAGAAATGGACTGCGCTCGCACAAGCACTTCAGAATCCCACGGTTTTAATCGTGGGAGTGTCAAGTCTCTTCTTTTCGGAGTGAGTATCCGTCGACCTCTAACAACCGCATCCGTCTCTGATCAATCGCCGCATGGACAATCACGGTCACTCCTGGATTAAGCTCCATCATCTTCTTGATTTTGCGTAAATCGTCCCCTTTGATCTCAATAGGCAACACGAACTCCCCTTCTCTCAAATGAATGAACTTGATCTTCCCTTGGTCGTCATAGCCTGTTACTTCGTATGTCGAAAATTCTCGTTTCATGAATATCCCTCCCCTCTTACAGTTCCCGTAACAGATAAAATGCACACAAAAAATCCATCCCCGTAGCGGCAGGGATGGATGCATGTTACGCCTCGACGCTATCCGCGTGTTTGGCTTTATGGTCGGCGATGACACCAGCACACCACTTCGCGCTATCTTTCCAGATACGCTCTTGTGTCTCAAAGTCGATATAGAGGATTCCGAAGCGTTTCTCGTATCCGAAGCTCCATTCGAAGTTATCCATGAGCGACCAGAGGTAGTAGCCTTGAATGTTCATGCCTTCATCGTTCAAGTCAGAAACGGCTTCGAGGTGCTGGCGGACGTAGTCGATCCGATTATCGTCATGGACTTCGCCATTTTCCAGCACGTCGTCAAATGCGGCGCCATTCTCTGTGATGTAGATGGGAAGGTCAGTATACTCGGCGCGTAAACGACGGATCAGGTCTTTGAATTCGTTCGGGGCGATATCCCTGCCCATGCCCGTCTTCTCGTAATCCGAGTAAGCGTCTGCCTTCAAGAAATCATTTGCTGCATTGAACTTGACAATGCCACGGCTGTAGAAGTTAATGCCGAAGAAATTGCAAGCTGTCGAGATTGTCTCCATATCACCCGATTGGATGAAATCGAAGTTATGCACATATTTAGAGAACAAGTTCATCATGTCGACCGGATACTGGCCTTTAAAGACCGGATCGAGGAACCAACGATTCGAATATCCGTCGGCATTGTTCATCGCAAGGCGGTCATTCGCCGAATCCGTCTTCGCGTAGATCGGTGACAAGTTGAGCGTGATGCCGATCGGGGTCGTGGATGTCATCTCTCGCTTCAACAATTCGACCGCTTTTCCGTGCGACAACAAGATGCGGTGCACGGCGCGTACCGCTTCGTTCATGTCACAACGACCCGGTGCGTGAACACCGACATGGTATAGCCGAGGAAGCCAGCACACCAAGGCTCATGGTAAGTAAGCTAACAAGTTTACGCATGTGTTGTTCCCATCCTTTTTTATAAGTAATAGTAGAGAGCGTTTGCAAAAAGAGTGGATAATTATCGAAAGCGGTTTCGGTTTTCTCTAAAAACGACTTTCGAAATCGCGCTCCCCTCTCCATCCGCTGAAGAAAAGAGAGCGACTTCGAAATATCATTGGCTATAAATCACTGTTTGACCGGCGCACAAGATGCCCGTTCGACTAAGCGTACCGGAATGATGCGACGTTCGGTGAGTCGCTCTTTCGCGGTCATTTGTTCGAGTAAAAGTTCTGCTGCCGCTTCCCCGATTTCATCCGTATCTTGGCGAATCGTGGTCAGTTTCGGCGTGATGTATTGTATCATTTCAATGTCATCATATCCGATGACAGAGATGTCATTCGGGACATGAAGACCGTGTTCGTGAATGGCTTCGATTACACCGATTGCCATTTGATCCCCGGCCACAAAGACTGCAGTCGGTTGATCGTCTAGTTCAAGCAATCGTTCCATCGCTTGCTTGCCTTCCTCAACCGAGAAGAAACCGGCGTTGACGAGGTAGCCCGGTCGAATCGGAAGGTCCAGCTCTTGCATCGCAAGTTCATATCCTTTGATTCGCGCCGCTCCGGCGTCAATCGTTTCATCCCCAGCGATGTGGGCAATTTTTCGGTGACCGAGTTCATAGAGATAATTCACGGCGAGACGCGCCCCTTCGATGTTATCGGAATAGACCACGCTACAGTTAGCGCTGTCCATATCGACGACGACGATTGGGATGTCGCTTCGCATGAGCTCTTGAACTTGCTCATCCATTCGGTCCGAGCAGATGACGACGATGCCGTCGACCGCACGGTGTTTAAAATGTTCGAGGTAACTCATGTCACGATTGCGTAGATTCCGCGAGGCGAAGATCAAATCATAGCCTTGCTCCTCTGTCGCGTGACGAAAACTTTCGATGATTCCGTTGAAGAACGGGTGTTTCATCCCAACTTCATTCGCCTCTGAGAACATGACCCCAATTGCCCATGATTTTTTCGTCGATAACGACTGGGCATGTGCGTTCGGCAAGTAGTCCATCTCAGCAGCGGCTTGAAGAATCTTCGCTCTCGTCTTGTCACTCACGTCTTTGTAATTGTTCAACGCTTTGGACACTGTCGTGATCGAGAATCCTGTTTTTTTGGCTAAATCATAAATCGTACCCATGTCATTCCCCTCTTCCCGAAAGCGCTTTCGGTAATTTGATTGTAGCGTATGGATTTGTAGGAATCAATTCTTTTTCGAGGAAACTTTTTGATTCTTTTTTCCATTCCTTGTTTCTTCTATATTACTGTATCGAGAAATTTTTGTCCTTAATGTGTCCGCGTGTACAACCACACGAGATTCGTGAACTTTTGCACTTCCGTCTCGCCTGTCACGCCTTTAAATAGCCGTTGGAATGGCTTTAACAATTGCTCTAACACGATTTTCCGAAGACGCTCTTGTTTAAGTTCGAACGAAATCGCATCGAACAAATCTCGCTGTTCTTCCGTCATGTCGACATGCTCTTCGATGCGAGCAGCCATCTCGATCAATTCTTCGATTGTTATGAGATGTTTATCTGTCGTCCCACGCATTTGATCGACCGTGACCGGGTTCAAGACGTGCTCTCCTGTCTCCATCATCCGAGCGGCAATCAATTCGACATACGTGTATAAGCTTCGGACGACTTTTTGAGGAGAGTAGGCAGCATTCGTGATGCGGTTCGTAAACAAGATATGTTGCAACATTCCGTTGAAGAGCACCGTCAATTCCATCGAATACGGTCTGACAGCCTCTCCGATAATTTCCGTCAAACGCATCGCAATCCATTCAATCTCATAAATACGATGTTGAAGAACAAGTTTCTTCAATTCATTCTCATTTGACGACATGATCGATTCAAATAACGCGTGCAAGTTCCGCTCTTCGTTCAATTGAATCAATATCGAAATCTGTTCGATGAAGACGTCACGATCTCGCTTATCCCGCCCCATCTGCATTTCGATTCGGCGTTGCCCTGCATCATATCGTAAGTTCTCGAGGATACTAGCGACACAATCCGTCTTAGATGAGAAGTAGTTATAAAACGTCCCTTTGGAGATGTTGGCACGGTCGATAATCTCTTGCACCGATGTGTGTTGCACTCCATTTTCGATGAAGAGAGACATGGCAATATCGGCGACTTTTCTTTTTTTCTCTTTCATTCTTACATGGCTCCGTTCTGTCTGGTTTGTACCTTTACTATAGCACCGAAAACCATTTTAGACTAATAGTACAAAATGGTTGCTTTATTTATACAACGGGTATAAAATCATCTCATCGACACTTACCAACACATAACTATTTAGAAAATAAAGGAGCCATCCATATGAAACCAGAATTCCAAAAGAAACCGCCTTACGTCATGTTGGCGGTCCTCTTTGCGGGTGCGTTTATCGCATTCCTGAACAACTCATTACTCAACGTCGCGCTCCCATCGATCATGGTCGACCTCGAAATCGCGGATTACTCGACCGTACAGTGGCTTGCGACCGGCTTTATGCTCGTGACAGGTGTTCTTGTCCCGGCATCCGCCTATTTGATCACTCGTTTTTCAAACCGAAGCTTGTTCATTACGTCGATGAGCATCTTCGCCATCGGTACGGCTATCGCGGCCTTCTCGCCAAACTTTGGCTGGTTGTTGAGCGGTCGGATGATTCAAGCCGTCGGAGCCTCGACAATGGGACCACTCTTGATGAACGTCATGCTCGTCAGCTTCCCGCGTGAAAAACGGGGGATGGCGATGGGGATTTTCGGACTTGTCATGATCTCGGCACCTGCGATTGGACCGACACTTTCCGGTTATATCGTCGAGTACTATGACTGGCGCGTCTTATTCGAAATGATTTTACCGCTCGCCATCATCGGTCTCGCGCTCGCTGTTTGGAAAGCAGAGAACGTCATGGTCCAAAACAAAGACCAGTCACTCGATTACTTGTCACTCGTCTTATCGACACTCGGATTTGGCGGGATTTTATACGGTGTCAGTTCAGCAAGCTCGGACGGCTGGGATAACCCAATCGTCTTGGCGACGATGATCGTTGGTGCCATCTCGTTGATCGCATTCATTTATCGTCAGCTCCATATGGAAAAACCATTGCTCGACTTGCGTGCTTACAAACATCCGATGTTCGCACTCGCGTCAGTCATTGCGATGGTCAACGCGGTCGCGATGTTCTCCGGTATGATTTTGACACCGGCTTACGTCCAAAGCGTACGTGGTATCTCCCCACTCGATTCAGGGCTCATGCTTCTTCCTGGTGCGATCATCATGGGAATCATGTCGCCGATCACGGGTAAACTGTTTGACCGATTCGGGCCAAAATTATTGGCACTTACCGGATTGACAATCACCGCGGTATCGACGTACATGCTCGCAAACGTCCAACTTGACTCGACGTATACGTACATCGTCTTGACGTACACGTTGCGTATGTTTGGGATGTCAATGGTCATGATGCCGATCATGACAAATGGACTCAACCAGTTACCGACTCGCCTCAATCCGCACGGAACGGCCATCAACAACACGGCCCAACAAGTATCTGGTGCGATTGGTACGGCAGTCCTCGTCACTGTCATGAACTCGGTGACACGCACGGAAGCTGAATCATTGATGACCGGAATTGATCCTGCGACACTCACAGAGAGCTCAATGGGCGCCATCACTCAGCAAGCCCTCTTGTCTGGGATTCAATATTCGTTCTATGTCGCACTCGGGATGAACCTCTTGGCACTCGTTTTAGCATTTTTCGTGAAACGCGTGGATGTACGGAAGTTCGATGACAATGTAGAAACTGTTGAAGAATTGAAACAAGCAAATTAAATGTTGAGAAGCCGCTTTGAATGTTGAATTCAGAGCGGTTTTTTTAATTTCTCATTCCCTTCATAAATAAATCTGAAATTAAAATTTAATCCTAATATGGTATTATTTCTCAATGGATAGGATTCGTTTAGGAGGGTACATATGATGAAAAAAGTGTTTAGCTTGATGATCGCATTTCTGCTGATCACATCTTCTCTTCTCTCGACCGCATCAATCGTTGAGGCGGCCCCGAAGAAGCAGAATCGTGCTATTATGGGAGTATCGGCTTTGACTCCGCAACAAATGGCGGATTACGTAAAAAAGAAGAATCCTCGTGATGTCCGGCTCGCAAAAACGTCTGTCGAAGATTTGGCGAAACTCTTCGTCATCATCGGCGCTAAGGAAGGTGTTCGTGGGGATGTCGCATTCGCACAAGCATTGAAAGAGACCGGTTATTTCCGTTACGGTGGCGATGTCCTTCCGAAGCAGCATAACTACTCTGGAATCGGGACGACTGGAAATGGTGTAAAAGGTCACTTTTTCCGTTCCCCACAACAAGGGGTGACTGCTCAAATTCAGCATCTAAAAGCATACGCTTCAAACGATGCACTGAACACGAAACAAGTCGACCCACGCTTCCATCTCGTCAAGCGAGGCTCTGCGAAAACGTGGCCATCTCTTCACCAAAAATGGGCCATGCAGCCGAAAGGAAATTACGGGACCGAGATTCTTTCGATTTATCAAGAAATGTCGAAAACACCAAAACGTGTCGCTAAAGCAAAACGATGAGGAAATGTAGGGGTGAAAGAACGTGACGTGCAAACAAGTTAGACTCGCGAGCGGAATCGCATTATTCGTGACCGGCGTGATGTTGTTACTCAAACGCTAATGAGCATTTCGGACAATCGTCCGAGTGCTTTTTTTGTGGATGAACACAAAGCCATGGCACTCTATAAGTACCACAGCCTTCGCTAACGTTTATATAACTCAATGCCCCCGATACTTCCCAAGCGCCCGCATATTCAAGAGGTACAAGACCCCTGCATAGAGAATCAAACCGAGTAAATATACCCAGATGCCTGAGAAGCCACTTCCGTAAATCATGACTTCCTTGATCGCTGTCGCTCCGTAGAAGATTGGCATGATGTAACTCAAGTTCCCGAGACCATATGGAATCAAGTCGAGCGGGATGAGTCCCGAGAAGAATACTTGCGGGATGATGGTGAACGGAATCATCTGTACGACTTGTAGTTCCGATCGGGCAAACACCGAGATGGTCGCCCCGAAGAGCACCGCCGTACCCGCCATAAGTAGCATCGTCAACATGACCCACGCCATATTCCCGAGCGAAGACAGACCGAGCACATAAATCGAATAGAGCACGATGAAAATTGACTGAATCACCGCAAACGTTCCGTACCCGAGTGTATATCCTAAAATGACTTGTCCTCGTTTGATCGGAGTCATCAACAGTCGTTCGAGCGTACCGCCACTCCGTTCTTTGACGAGTGCCATCGCAGATAGGATGAACACGAAGAAGAACGAGAAAAGGGATAGGAAGACGAAGCCGAACGAATCGAATGTCGATTGGTCCTCTTCCCCATAGACGAATGACGTATCGATTTCAGCTGCAGGGTTGAGCGTCGCCAACGCATCTTGAATCTCACCAACCGCCTTCGACGACTTCGTCGAAGGTTCGCGTAACGTGATGGTCGTTCCTTCTTGATTCATTTCAAACACGGCATCGACATGTTCATTGTCTTCGATATATACTTTTGGATCATCGAACGTGGCCTGTTCCACTTCGAGCGTCTCGTCTTCGAACGCATCGACGAGCTGTTCTGGTGCGTTGTCGTCCAGAACGACAGTCGGCACGTAATCCGAGTCACCGAGTAGGAAGTAGACGAGTGTCAATATAAGAAGTGGCGCAATCAAAATCAAGGCGACGCTTCGTTTATCATTCAACGTCTGAAAGATGACACGCTTCGCTAAGTTACGCATGGTCACCCACCTCCTCTTTCCCAGCAATCAAGAACAGTTCTTCGACGCGACCGTTCTCGGTCTGGTCGAGCAAATCTTGCACATGGTCATAGGCGATCAACCGTCCATTATAGACGAGCGCGGCTCGATCACATTCGAGCACTTCATCCATGACGTGCGTCGAGACGATGATGGTCGTCCCTTCCGCCCGAATCGTTTGGAACTGATCCCAAATCTGTCGGCGTAAAATCGGATCGATTCCGACCGTCGGTTCATCTAGAAACAACACGTCTGGCTTATGCAAAATGGCGATAGCCAAGGACAGGCGTTTCTTCATCCCGCCTGAAAAATTGCGGACGAGCTTATTCCGGTCGTTCGTTAAATCGACAAGGTTGAGCACTTCGGTGATGCGTTCTTGGAGCGCCTTTTTCTCTAACTTATAAATCGACCCGAAGAAGGCGAGGTTCGCCTCAGCCGACAAGTCTTCGTACAAGCCATCGTTCTGCGGCATAAATCCGATTTGTTGGAGCATGTCCATGTTTGGCATCTTCGTTTCGCCGATGTGGACACTTCCTTTGTCCGGTGCGAGGGCGCCGATCATGAGTCGGATGAGGGTTGTCTTCCCCGATCCAGAGGGTCCGAGCAAACAGCAAATCTCTCCGGATGGGATGGTGAAGTCGATGTTGTCGATGGCGAGTTGGTCACCGAATGACTTGTCGACGCGTTGCAGTTGAATGTTCATTTCTGTCACTCCTTTTCGGCGCCTCCTCGTGTATACTCAAGATAATCGACACCGTGTTGGTTTATATGTTCAGTATAGACCCCGTTCACTGTGGCAACAATCGTCAATATCGGTCATCGTGTCGGTTTTCCGACAGATGCAATGAATGTGTTGAGGAAAAGGAGAAATAATATGGAACAAACCGATTTACGCGTCATCCGGACGAAGAAGTTGATCAAAGATGCCTTCTTCAGCCTTATTGAGGAGCAGGGATTTGAGGCCGTCACCGTCAAGCAATTGACTGAACGGGCCGGCATCAATCGGGGTACCTTTTATAGTCACTATGTGGATAAGTTCGAGTTGATGGAGAAATGCGTCGACGAGATCTTTGAAGAGGCTGAACAGAAGTTGATTCATCAGTTGCCACACATCTTCGGAGAAGAACGGACCAACAACTCGTATCATTACCTCATTCCGTTCATCCGTTTCATCGAAGACAACCAAATCATCATGAAGCCACTCCTCGGCCCGAACGGAGACCCGACGTTCCAGGCAAAACTTCGAAAGTTTATGCAAGCTGCCTTGTTTCAGCGCTCGCCTGTAACCTTGTTTAATCCGGATAAGATGATGGTCCCACCTCCATATCTCGTCGCCTATCTGTCTTCAGCGCACATGGGCGTCATCTACGAGTGGTTGAACAATCCGTCTTCGGAAGAGACAGCGGAAGACATCGCCCGGATTATCTATACGATCACTTATGAAGGACCACTTGTTGCCGGCGGTGTGAAGTCAAACGAATAAAGCCTCCCGCATATATTGCGAGAGGCTATTTTTACGAAACTCGAACGTGCACGTGTAAGTTCCCATTTTCTTCAGTTGTCGTCTGGTAAGCATTTTGCACCGCCTCTAAATCATGCCAGGCGATGCGGTATGACTTTTCTCGCATCCCTTCAAACTCGAAGGCGAGATGTTGTAAATCCGACATACCTAGGATGCGGTCAAACGGTCCACCCTCGCCAGTCCATTCCAATTGATTCGCCGAATCCTTCAATACGAGGTCGAGTCCATGCATCACTTTTTCTTTGATCAATTGTCCATCCGCCGCAACACGCATCCCGTCTTGAATATCATGCATTCGACACGATTCAATCTCATCAAACGGGATCGTGATTTCATCCCCGTTCGCAAAGTGAAGTGTGATTGTTTTTACGATCATCTTAGATTCCTACTTTCGTTCAGTCTCTGTTCCCTTACTATACATAACTTTTGTCGGTTCAGGGATGACATCTTTGTGGATGTGGCAAATCCGTAAAAGCATGTTCGTTTCATTTGGAAACGGGAATAGAAGAGGTAGCACTCATTCTGTTTTTTGAAAATAACACTTCGGAAAGGCGGCGAATATATGCCATCAGTGGAAAAGTCGGTCATCGTCATCGGCGGAGGGCTCGGCGGCTTGTCAGCGGCCATCTCACTCGCTCAAAAAGGTTACGACGTCTCACTCTACGAAAAGAACGATCACATCGGCGGGAAAGTGAATCGTCTCGAACAAGACGGATTCGGCTTCGACCTCGGGCCCTCGATTTTAACGATGCCTCACATCTTCGACAAACTGTTCCGTGGAAGTGGGAAACGGATGGAAGACTATGTATCCATCAAGCGGCTTGAGCTCGAATGGCGCTCGTTCTTCCCGGACGATACCGTCCTCGACCTTTACCATGACCTCGAACAGATGCAGCGGGCAAACCCTTCCCTCTCTCGAAAAGACATGCAGGAATATCGTGAACTGCTGAATTACGCAGCGCGCATCTATAAGACGACCGAGAAGGGATACTTGGCCGAAGGGTTTGAATCCCCATTAGAAGCCGTCATGAAAACGGGCATCTTCCCGACCCTATTCGGATTCGATTTGACGTCGACGATGTATAGCGCCATCAAGAAGCGCATCAGCAATCCACATCTTCGTGATATGCTGTCGTATTACGTCAAATATGTCGGGTCGTCTCCGTATAACGCACCGGCCGTCCTCAATATGATGATTTACATGCAATATGCCCAAGGCTGTTGGTATGTCGAAGGCGGCACCCATAAGCTCGCGGAAGGCTTGACGAAGCTCGCCGAAGAGATCGGTGTGAAGCTACATACCGGAGAAGGCGTGGTTCGTGCACATACGGTGAATGAGAAAGTGACCGCCATCGAGCTCGAAGACGGACGTCTCCGTTCCGCTGATTATTTCGTCTCGAACATGGAAGTCATCCCGTTCTATCAGAAGATGGTCGACGCCGACAAACAGTACGTCGACAAACTCGTCGATAAATATGAACCGGCGAGCTCCGGATTCGTCCTCCATCTCGGGGTGAAGAAAGCCTATCCTCAACTCGCGCACCATAACTTCTTCTTCTCCGAAAATTTGCATGAACAGATGGATAAAATTTTTGAGAAACATGAACTTCCGGACGATCCGACGAT
Organism: Exiguobacterium sp. s75; assembly: GCF_018617145.1. Taxonomy (GTDB): domain Bacteria; phylum Bacillota; class Bacilli; order Exiguobacteriales; family Exiguobacteriaceae; genus Exiguobacterium; species Exiguobacterium profundum. The sequence continues at coordinate 52,656 of NZ_JACSJQ010000005.1, read as the reverse complement.
TTACCTCGTCAACGTCAACAAGACCGACCCGACCCAAGCGCCACCAGGACATGAGAACATCAAAATCTTGCCACACATTCCGTATATTCAGAATGTGCCGTTCACGGAAGAAGAGTACGCCGCTTTTGAAGAACGTGTACTCGACAAATTGGAACAAATGGGTCTCGATGGTTTGCGTGAACATACGGTGACGCGTGACGTATGGACGCCTCATGATATCGAGCGGACGTACGGATCGGACCGAGGTGCCATTTATGGAACGGTCGCCGACAAGAATCGGAACGGTGGCTTCAAGCATAAGAAGCAGAGCGAACTCTATCATAACCTCTACTTTGTCGGGGGAACCGTCAATCCGGGCGGTGGCATGCCGATGGTGACGTTGAGCGGTCAGCAAGTGAGCGACAAGATTGCGAAACGTGACAAAGTGAAGTGATTCTTTTATCCCTCATGTTCAATGAGGGATTATTTTTTTGAAACTTTTTCCAATAACCTTCCGTATATTGTGCAACGATACAAACAATCAAATAGACAAGCGGAGGAACAGGATGCATCAAATCACAAGTTATTTCTTTATGTATGCCAAAGTTGTCGTCACGGATAAGATTCCATTCATCTGGACATTCTTAATCCCACTCATAATCGCCTTGACGCAGTCATCTTCAGATATTCGCCAAGCAACGACAGCGGAATACTACCCAGGGCTCTCTTATTTCTGGGTGTATATTATTCTTGCTACATATGTGAACGGTGTCGGCATCGAACTCGCTCGTATGCGTGAATACGGACTGATGAAAACGTACGTGATGATCTCAGGCAACAAACTGACATATGTCATCGCCGTCATCTTGGCGCAACTCTTATTCGCCTCCATCAGCTTAACTTTATTCACAACGGTCGTCACGCTCGTACACGGGTTCTTTTCGTTCAAGTTGATTGCAACGTCTCTACTCGTATTGATTGGCAGTATCCCGTTCGCGGTTGCCAGTGTCGCCATCACGACACTTCCAGTGAAAGTATCGAGTCTCGGGACGTTCGCGAACATACTGATGTTCCCACTCTTTTTACTGGCGATCAAGTCACCTGATCAATGGTTCAGCTTCCTCAACCCGTTCTACGCGCTTCACGAATTCGCGCTCGGGTTGCTGCATCTGACGACTCAAGTCGAGCTCTCGTTCGGAGTATGGGCGACAGGCCTCTCTGTACTTGGGTATTTCATCATCGGCGCGATTGCGTTGAAACGCTTCAGTCTCGTCTCACTCATCACACGCTAGGAGGTTCTTATGCACGTAAACCAACTCACTTATCGCTATCCGAAAGCGGCACGTCCTGTTCTCGATGATGTCTCGTTCACACTGCAATCGAATAAACTGAACGTTTTGATTGGACAAAATGGTGCTGGGAAGACGACCCTGTTTGATTGTATGACCGGGGCACTTCCGGTCGACAAGACATCACTCGAACTCGTTCCGACGACGGACATGCTCTATTTGACACAACTCATGTACAACCATCATGAGTTGACGGGGAAAGACTTCGCCTATTTCATCGGACGTCTGTCGCAACGTCCCGACTTCAAGAAACTCGAATCGTATATGAATAACCTTTCAACTTCTCGCGAACAAGAACTGTTCGAACATCTATGGACGATGAAGCTCGGGAAGATGTCGGTCGGGGAGAAGAAATGGCTCTTCGTGACGCTCTTATCTTCAATCAAACGTTCTCTCTATTTATTTGATGAGCCGACGAGCGGGGTCGACCCGGCGTCCCGCATTCAAATCATGCGCCGCCTGCAACGACTCGTCGATGAGGGCAAGACATGTCTCATCTCCACACATCAGTTACATGACTTGGTTCAACTTGATGCCCATGTCATCTTCCTGCATGGTGGACGCGTTTTGTATGAAGGGGACTTCCAAGACTGGCTCGACGAGTCTGGAACGACCGACCCGGACGAAGCGTTCGTTCGGATGGTTGACACGCCGCTTGACGATGTAGCGGTGACACGATGAATGAATCGTTTTGGGAACGATACCGGTTCACATTCTATACAATCGGCATGGTCGTCTGCGGCTTTCTCATTTCCATGTTCTCATAATAAAACTCAGCCCTGACGTGTGTCAGGGCTGAGTTTTATTGTTCACGATGTGCGCGTCGTAATTCCCGATTCGTCACGTGCTCCGGGTCCGCTTCACGTAGTTTCCGGTCCATCGACACGTACAAGATGAGGAGCGGAATGATGCCAATCAATGCGACACCGAGTAGTTCCTGCATCGAATCCAATACGAACCACGTGAGGAAAGTAAATACACCAAGTGATCCAAACATGGCGACGATGATTTGAAATTCTCGACGAACGAGACGTTGGTATTCCTCGTCTTCGTTAAATGTACGTAACAACTCCATCCGTCGCCATGCTTGATAGAGCATCGGCAGTTGGGTCACGAGGAAAGAGAAGGCAACCGTCGTCACCGTGATACCTCTTATGACCGAAACAACGAGAAGGAGAAACAGACCGATGATGCCAAATATCGCGCTGACCCCTCGCGAATCGAGATCCTGTTTCACCATTTTGGGGAGGCGTTCTTGTTTATTCATCACGCTTCACTTTTTCGTTTTTTCCGTTGCAGCTGGACATGACCGAGTTCAACACCCGTCACGTGTAACGAATCGATTTCTTTTAGCTTGCGGTCGATTGGAAAACTGAGAATCAACAGAACTATGATTCCAATAAATGCAATGATAACGAAAGTGAACAATGAAATCCACTCAAGCTCCGCACTGGTAATCAGTATGAGAACAAGTAATGGCGAGGTAAGACCCAATAAAAATTCAGATCGCACGAGTTGTTGATACCGTTTGTCTTCGTTAAATGACAGTAATAACTTCTTGCGGTGCCATGATTTATATAAGGCAGGAAATTGTCCGAAAAAAATCATAGCATACAACAAGAAGACGTTCGTCGTCCATATATAGAAGAAGGTCAAGACGATGGCCCCAATCAACGGAAGGGTCAATTGCTTCTTTCGTTTTTCATCATCTTTCAACATCTGTTCTAGTCTGACTTCATGGTCTACCATCGAATCCCCCTTGTGTGTGTTCTTTATTTTTCTATACGGAAACTATGCTCGATTAGTTTCATCCTCTACGCTTCTCCCGGTTCATCAATCCCAACAAACTCTCGACCACATGCTCGTCATCAATCTTTAGAATTTTCCAGTCAATCCATGACTCGAGAATGAGACAACTCGCAATCAGCATCGCACAGCCAAGGCTTAACGTATCAAGCGATATGTACTTCAGTGCATAAAGCGCCATCATCGATATGACACCAATCAAGAGAATAAACTGAATCATGCCTTTTAGATAAATAAAGCGTTGGTACGTGGATGAGTCATTGAACTGTAAAAACAACTTGATTTTATGCCATGTCGCTACCAGAAGCGGCATGAGCATCGCCGCACAAAAGATGAACAGGGATAGGCTCATTCTGGAATCATTGAACAATAGCCAAAGCGCCGTCACTACACCGATGATGATCACTAGTAGCGGACCTTTTTTAGTCCATGCTTTGTCGTACAAGTATTCCATTCGTTCTTCACGTAACACCTTACACACCTCCAAAAGTAAAAATCATCCAATTTATCGATATCTATATCTTAACAATCTATAAGCAAACTTTCGAGGTTTTCCCATTAAAAAGGAAAAAGCATCTGACGATTGTCAGATGCTGATTAATTTGAATGCCGGCGAAGGAGTCGGAATAAAAAGATTCCAATCATCGTCAACAACCCTAAGTTTAGAATTGTCCATCCCATGTCCATCACTTGTTGCATATCATTACCCCCTTCTATCCTGTTCTTCTAAATTATACATATCTTTTCAAAAAAAGATTCGGTCAAATTGTTCTTTTTATCCTTTTTTTCCTAATGAGTCAAAAGTTTTGGTTACATCTGGTCAATCAACGGAATAGAAGTCAACGGTGATGGACCCGATCTGTCATACTCAACTGAATCGACAGCAGCATGGACAAACTTGTTCAAAACGTGGAACTTCTTTTTAACATTTAACTCGCTCGATTCATCGACGCGCGAGTTGGTTTACCCTTTCCACTCAATTGAAATACGAGCACCCCACCAACGATTAACACAATCCCGACGACTGTCTTCCATGTGAACGGGACGGCCGTCAATCCGAACCAACCTAACGTATCCCAAAGGAGCGCGAACAAGATTTGAGACACCATGACGATCGATATGGCATAACTCGGTCCGAGGCGCTCGACCCCTTGCGTCACACTCATGACGACCCCGACGCCGAGGATTCCGCTGAACCAGTACCATGTCTCCATCTCCTCTACTCGGAACAAGCCACCACCTTCCTGAAACAGACCGATGAGTAGCGATGCTAAAAATCCAAGACTGAGAACGAGCGTCGTCGTCGCCCATGCCCCGACATGCTTCTTGACGTTGGCGTTAAACGTGTTTTGCACACAGACGAGCATTCCGCCGATGACAGCAAGCATCATCCCAATCGCCATATGCCTCCCTCCTATTCATAAATGCTCTCCCCGACAATCTCCAACAAACCTTCCCGATCGACGAGCGTGATTACCCGCCGATTTCGTTCAATCAATCCTGCCTCAACGAAACGCCGGAGCGTCCGATTCACATGACGATAACTCGTCCCAATCAAATCAGCGATATCCGTCAATTGGTCGACAGTCGAGCCGAGTGTTTGGTCATTCGGCGTCATCGATAACAGATAACTCGCCAAGCGCACTTCGACAGGGTAAAACAAGTTGAAGCTGAGTGATTGAGATTTTCGTTCAAATTTTCTTGTGATCTCTTCTAATAAATAGTGTAACCACGCAACATCGTGGTGGGCATGTCGAACCAAATCCTCGAAGCGAATGACAAGCATCTCGACTGACGTGACCGCCTCGACCGTATTCAAAAACGGGGTCCGTTGAATATATTCGATGTCCCCGATCAAATCGAGCGGATATTTGAAGGAGAGGACGAGGCGCTTGCCGGTAGCAGAAGCATGGGAGACACGAATCTTCCCCTTCACTAAGAAGCGGAGATGCCCTGCTTCATCACCTTGCGTACAGATGACGTCTCCTGGCTCGTATCGAACGAGCTGCAATTCGTTCTGCGCTTCTTCTGGTAAGACAGTCAATTCAAATTGCTTCACATACGCGTCAACCATGCACGTTTCCCCCTACCATTTTAATAAGATGACCCCCGCAATCATCATGAACACACCAATCAACTGAGCCCCGTTCAACTTCCGTCGCAACATTCCGAACCATCCTCGCCAATCGATGACGAGCGCGAGCGCCAGTTGCGCAATGAGAAACAACGAGATTGTCATCGTGACCCCGAGTTTATGGACGGCCGTCATATTACTAAATAAGATAATCGCCGCAAATGCTCCGCCAGATAAATAGAGCGGCTTCACGTGCCGCATCTCGACATACGTGCGGTCCCGAAGCACCAGCATGACGAGAAGTGCGACGACGAATCCAGTGAATTGTGTCAACGTCGCCGCTTGCCACGTCCCAATCTGTGAACTGATTCGAGCATTCGCAACACTTTGTAACGTTAGAAAGAAGCCTCCGCTGATTGCAAATAATACTCCTCGCATCGTTCTCCCCCCTTAAGATAAACGAATCAATACAATCCCAATGACCATGACAACCAGACTCACGAGTTGCACACCAGTGACCGGATTCTTCTTCGCTCCGAACCAACCGAAACGGTCAATCAGTAAGCTACCGCATAACAGTCCGACGATGACGATGATGACAGCGATTCCTGTCCCGACAATCGGTACGATGAGGACGTTTCCTCCGATGAAGAGCGCCCCAATGATTCCACCGAGCCAAATCCACCACGGTTGACCTTTCAGTTGACCGAGCGGAACGGGTTGGCGTGAGACGAGTAAAATGAGTAAGAGCGCCAACGTTCCGACAACGAAAGAGACCAATGCCCCTTTCAGAGCCGATTCGAGCACTGTTCCCAAATAGCCGTTAATGGCCGTTTGCGTGGCACTCATCATCCCTGTGAAAATCCCAAACAGTCGCCAAAGGTTCAGATTCCCCGTGTCCGTTTCCATGGAGACGACCAGTTTGCCTCTTCGGCGGTTGAGCCAGTCGGATAAAGCGACCGTTCCGATGACTCCGAACAAGACGAGCACGACTCCGAACAAACGAAGCACCGTAATTGGGTGTTCGACAGAATTGAACCAACCGAAATGGTCAATCAACAACCCCATCAAAATCTGTCCAAAAATCGGCATGATGACCGTCTGGACACTCCCGAGTCTTGGGAACAGCAAAATATTTCCCGTTAAGAACAAGACCCCTAACAGTCCGCCAATCCACATCCAACCCGGACCTTCCTGAATCACCGAGCCGTCAAATCCGAATGACTGTCCGGTCAATAAGAGCAATAAGGACAAAAAGATCGTCCCGACAGTAAACGATAAAAAAGATGCAACGAACGGGGAGCCGACCACCTGACGCAAACGTGAGTTGACACTCGTCTGCATCGGCAATAAAATCCCAATCGTCAATCCAATCAAAATAGCTAACATGAATGTCTTCCTCGATTCTACTGGTTCTGTGTACATTGTCAGCTTACGCCTCTATACAAAAGAAGAAAAGGACCGATGTCCTCAAACAAAAAACGAACCCTTCTCAGGTGTTCGTTTCGGACTCACGGAAGCGTTGATCGCGCGCTTCACGCAATTCTTTCCCTCGTACATGATGCGCATCGAGCGAGTGTAAGTGTCGATTGATGACATACGGTGCCAGAATCGACATCACACCGATTCCGAACAGCCCGGCAATGGCAATGATGGGAGACAACGAGTCAGCATAATAGGCAGCCAATAAGCAGATAGTCAACACGAAGCAGAGCCACTGGATGCCAAAGTCTGTATACACCAGACGTTGGTACCGCGCATCCTCGTTAAAGGTCAGGAGCAGTTTTGTCTTCCGCCATTCAAAACAGAGATACGGAAAGAAACTGATGAAGACGAGGAGTGGAGCGTAGAGTTTGGACTGCGCGGCAATCACGAGCGTCATCACAATCGTCGCGATGGCGATGCCCCACCCCCAACGCCAATGACTGTCATCCTGCTTCAGTAATTGTTCAAGTCGCTTTTCTTTCGTCAGCATATGTACTCCTTTCATACGAACGGTAATGCTTTGTCACCTCATCTCGTGTCGGTTGCTCCGGGTCGGCTTGTCGCAATTGTTGCACGGTCTGATAGTGCGTCCATGCTAACATGACGATGCTTAGACCGAAGATGATCCATGCGACGGGTGCAATTTGCAGACGACTGAAGAGAACCGCTGCTGTGACCGCTCCAATCCAATAGGAATAGAGGCGATATAAGCGTTTTGTCAGTAGGATGCCTCGACCCACCGTGAAAATCTGTAAGACACGTCCTTCTTTGATTGTCAGTCCTATGAGTAGGACAGCCGTGAGGACCGAAGCGATTCCCCATATCCACCATGTATCAAAACCGAGCACAAAGCTGTTACAAAAAATAAGGGCTCCCGTGAGCCAAAGGTGGAGGGTTTGTCGTGACTGCCGATATCCTCCGATTACTTGAATCCGTTCTTTCTTTGTCATGAATCTTTACGACCTTTCCTTGAAATATCATCTAATGTATGTTTTAAACGTTCCCGGTTTGCCCGGGTCCACTCGCCTGATGTGACGTGGTGCTCATCAAGCGCGGACTGTTTTCGATCAATCCAACGTGGAATCAATATGAGACACGGTCCGCCGATCAGTAGCGTCCAACTCATCCACGGTAAGATATCGATTCCGTTGAAATGCAACCCAATCAAAATCATGAACCAGATCAAACTCATCAACATGACAGAAAAATCGATACGCAATAGACGATGATAGCGTGTCGATTCGTTGAAGGATTGCTTCAGTTTCATCTTGTTCCATTCAAGCCATGTCGTATAAAGAAGTGCGACACCGGGTAAAAGAATGCTATACGGACTCCATGTCGAAAGAAAATAGATGGATACGCCTAGCATGATTACGCTCTCGATGATGTTGAGACGAGTATATCGTTTCTCGAACTGTGCGATCTGTTGAAATCGTTGGGCTTTGTCCACGGTATCACCTCAATCTTTTACGAAGTCGAGTCTGATTTCACGACGCATCGGCTGTTCCATGTCGTACTGCGGCATCTGTCGGTCGAGCATTCTCTGTGCGACTTGCAATAAGATGACCCCGCCTAAAAAGACAACGAAAAGCGACCATGCCGGCCAATTGATTAGGACGATTAATGGGAAGAGAATCGCCAACAAGACTAGGAGTCCCATTTCCGATACATATTGCCAATCGATGATGCGCTTGGCTTGTTCCACACTGGTCAACTTTCTGACGAAGCGACGTTCTCGTCCGATGACGTAAAGCATAATCGTAAGTGTGAACGCTAACGGGATGGTGTACATCGGTTCTCCGTTAGACTGAAGCGTGAGAACGACAAGTCCTCCTATTAGTATTGCAAGAATCGAGCGCAACAAAAGCCAACGCTGCTGATAACGATAAATCGTATTGATCCGTTCTTGTTTGTTCATCTCATTCACCCTTTCAGAATCGTCGAATCTCGCGACGTGTCGGTTGCTCCGGATCGAGCCAGCGGATTTGTTGATCGAGCTTCTCTTGAGACCATAAGATATAAAGCAATGCCCCACCGATAAGAACCGCTGGAAGCCAAGACCATTCCATGATTCGAATGGCTAGCGGATTGACGAGTCCTAGCAATGCGATAAAGAGGAAGTCCAGATGATACTGCAATGTCACGACACGTTTCACCTGATCTTGCTCCGACAATCGACTAATCGCATCTGCTTCATGCGAAAGGAAGTAACGAGTCGCAAGTAACACTCCGCCGATAATGGCGAACCCAACCCAAATATTCCCGTCCGTTCGTATTAAAAAGTAGACCGCGAGAGCAGCTGGAATTGCTAGAAAAAGTCGTTGCAAAAGTCGCTTTCGATTTGATTGTTTAATCATATGTAATCGTTCTTGCTTATTCATCTTGATTCACCTCTTATTCCACTATACGGGATGAGCATGAGAAAAGTTCCGTTATTTTACAAATTAAAAAGGAAGGATCAACCCTCCTTCCTTTACTTTCGATTCACTTCAAAACTTCTGGAGCATCACCTTGACAGACCGTAATGCCCCTTCGATATGTCCCCCGAACTGCTCATCCGTCTCTGAACCAATCAGATGGAGACGGTCACCGAGTTCGATTGGACCGTAAGCCGGGAATGCTGTGAGCGGCATGAGGTCGTCAGATGTCGCCGTCTCAGATTCTGTCGACCAGTCCATGTAATGAAAAGCCAGAAAATCATTCGCTTTCGGACCATATAACTTCTCTAGTTGTTCGATAACGCGCGTCTTCACTTGTCCTTCTCCCAACACTTCTCGTTCTCCCGGTGACAGACGGAAGAATCCGAATAGCGCGCCTTGTCCGTTCATCGGTGAGGCGTCATGAATCTCTTGGAGTGGACCGACCCAGCTCATCCCAAAGCCAGACAGACCCTCTTCTCGCCAGAACGGTGTCTTGTATACGATGAGCGCTTTCGCTTGGGACGCCATCCACGTCGGAGTCGTTTTGAGCGCATTCCTTGTCGATCCTGATAATTCAGGTTCGATTGTCAACTTGGCGACAATGCGTGGAGGAAGTGCGAGGATCACGTCGTCCGCGTGATACACCGCCCCATTTCGGAACGTCAATTGAACTCGGTCTGTCTGTCGGTCGATGGATACGAGACGATGTCCGAGATGTACGATGTCCTCGGGTAACTTTGCGTATAATACTTCCACTAAACTCGTCATCCCGCCGACTACACGTTTCGATCGGACGATGCTTTCCTCCGGCAACACATGTCGTTCCGGGGCAGTCGTCGTCTGGCGTTCGAGCACCATCTCCCCTGTCGTATGTTGAAGGAATGACTCGAGTCCCAGTGTATCCACAAGTTTAGAGATGGTCTTCTCCGTATCCGGCCAATACCATGTCGGTCCGAGGTCATAGCCATCCTTCGTGAAGATACGTCCTCCGACTCGGTCACGTGCTTCAAAGACCGTAACGTTATATCCTTTTTGGTGAAGCTCGCTCGCAGCATAGAGCCCGCTGACACCAGCTCCGATGATGGCGATTGATTTCATTGTAAATTCTCCTTTGTCGTCCGTCTCTCCTCGATTATACTGAGTTAGATGATTGGATCTGTTCTAGAAAGGACGACATCAATTGAAAAATATGTTCTATTATCTTTTCTTCCCTTATATCGTATTAATGCGCATCCTGTACCGATTTATTCGAACAGAAGGTCGGATGACGTTGGCGATATGCCTTGTTTCATACTCTCTATGGTCTCTATTTTTATTCGACATCATTCAATGGCCAATCGCAATCGAATTTGTAATCATTATGTACGTATCAAGCGCTCTATATGTACCTCATTTTTTCTTTGATACAGATGTGAAACGAAGACGGCCAAATGGTTACATCCAATTGAGGAACGGCATCATTAAATCCAATCGATTTCATTCAAATAGTCTAGAAGCTGTTGATTTGTGATGTCATCTTGTCTTAACAGTGCTTCTCCTTGCTCTACTCGCGGATCTTCCGAAAAATAGAGTTTTAGAATCGCCAAGCATGCTTCTACAGTCGATGCAAAACTCTCGTCCTTCACGTTGATCGTTAAATACCAACCTCGGATGACGCGCTTCACGATGGAGCGTTTCTCCAGATGAGACATCTGTCCACGAAGCAATTTCGACTTGGCTGCTTTAATTGAAGAAATCAAGTCCTGGTTCAACGCCTCACTCACACGAACATCCGGCTTCATGCGCGGGAATTGAATCGAGACATCTTCCCCGTCCACACATGTACAAAGATGTCTTAGCCAAAAGCCCCATTCAAAACGATTCGCCGGATCCAGCGCTACATCGAGACGCCCGATGTCATAATCGATTTTAATGACTTCCGGATGTTGCGTTAGCAATCGCTCCGTCTGCTCCACCAATTCTGTCGCATCGACATCCTCATGCACGAGCACCGTCAAATCTAGATCCGATTGCCCAGCAACAGCTGTCCCGCGACCGATGCTTCCATAAAGATATATGCTGTGTAGCTGTTCATCGAATGCTTCTTTCACCAATTCGATTGCTTTGAAAAGGACACTTTCAAACTCAGGCTGCACATGACGGATGGACGTCTGGTTGATGACATAACCCGCATCGTCCGTACCAAGTCGGGTCGGTCGTTTCATAGATACGTACCGACTCGTTGAAATGTAGTAAACGTGATGATGTATCGAACTCCTTTTTTTAGTTTATGCATGTCGGATTTGAAATACCACGGTTCCCCCTTTCAAACAGGTTATATTTGGAAGTATAATGAAGACGTAGAAAGGGAGGTATGTCTATATGAACGTCATCATGGTCTCATTATTCGGACTCATCTTCACGATTTTGCCAATCGTTGTACTAATCATCGGTATTTTGTGGATTCGTAATGTCGTGGCACGTTCTGAGAAACGAGCAGACGAGCAACTCTTTATGGAACGTGAACGTTCGAAGCAGATACAAGTATTAATCGAACGTCTCGACCACATCGAACAACAATTAGATTCGAACACAAAACGTAGCTGACTCAGGTTAGCTGCGTTTCGTCTGATATCGAGCGAGATTTGCGTACGTCACATGTTCAGGGTCGATTTGCTTCATCCGCTAATCAACGTGTCTAGACATCAGGGCCGTGACGAACATGACCAGGAGTGGAACAGTCGATAAGCTAAATGATTCGGTTAGGATGATCGTAGTTGCAATTCCGATCAATATGCAGACGACAACCAGCGCTAGAATGAACTCCGACCAAACTATACGTTGATATTCCATCGCTTCATTGAAACGAAGCAACATTCGGGTACGTCTCCACATATGAACCATCAAAAGAGGTGGAATGAGTAAAAGGATTCCCAAGAGAACTTGAATGAGAGAGAACTCTTCAAACCACCACATCATCCATCCCCCTAACAAAAGAATGAGCGATAACATGACATTAATACGGTTCATAAGTAGGCGAGCCTTAGTTATTTCTCGTAAACGCTCATCGTGCGACATCGTGTCCCCCTCCTTTTCATTTGATTAAAAATCAATTTGTACTGAAAAAATTTCATCTATTCTCTTTTACTAGCTCGCAATCACTCTCACTGTTAAAAGTCACTCCATCGCTTTCATAAAACGGGTCTGAATGATACTGGTGAAGATAGATTTATCAAAGATGAGGGACGACCGTATTCCATCGATTCGTCGATGAACGTCTCTAATGTGCGCACGTTTTCCGTTACCACTTTGACGAGGTAACTGTACTGCCCGGCTAAGCGATGACATTCGATCACGGACGGCTGTTGACGACAAAATTCACGGAACGCCTCACAACGATGGGTGTCATAAAGAATAAAGGCGGTCACGTGTTTGTCCATCTTTTCAGGATTGATGACAGCCCGATAGCCTGTGATGACTCCACGTTCTTCGAGTCGCTTCACCCGTTCTGTCGCAGCAGGCGTAGACAATCCAATTTGTCGTCCTAATTCGGTCATCGAGATCCGGGCTTGTTGTTGCATCAATTCAAGAATATGGCGATCTATTTCATCCATTTGGCATTCACCTTTCAAAATTAAAGTGAAACGATACATAATCCGTTCTTTCTAAAGTCATTCGCTGAAACTTCCGTAAAACCTCTATGTATCTATATTCCTCCGTTGCATACACTTGAAGTATCCAATTCAAGGGGGAATCAACATGCAAACGACAGTCGTTCCATTACTCATCATCGATGTCCAACAAGCCTTTCATGATCCAAGCTGGGGAAACCGCAACAATCCAAAATGCGAAGAGAATATCGCACGGTTGATTGAAGCGTGGGAACATCATGATCAACCAATCATCTATGTCCAACATGTCACGAACGTTCCGACCTCACTCTTCTATTTCAAAAAAGATGGTCATTTGTTCCAAGACTTCATTTAACCTCGTGAACAAGATGTCATCTTAACGAAACAGGTGAATAGCGCCTTCATCGGAACAGACTTACAGGAACGACTCGAATCACTTGGTGCGACACAGATTGTCATCACCGGATTAATCACGAACCATTGTGTCGAGACGACCGCACGGATGGCAGGAAACTTGGGATTCAATCCGATTGTTGTCTCCGATGCGACGGCAACGTTCGACCGACAATCGATCAGCGGGACATGGATCCCTGCAGAGGTCATCCATGATGTGTCGCTCGCTAGTCTAAATGAAGAATTTGCATCGATTCAGACGACAATTGAGGTCATGAAAGATGTGTTACAAAAAGAAGTACAGTCCTGATGGATTGTACTTCTTTTTATTCATAACCTGGCTTTAAAGTATACAGATGTCACTCATATTTTTCGTATTGCTATTATTCATCAGCAGTTTCTATATATCCACTAATCAAAAATGGAATCTTTAAGTTCGCAAGCTTCATCAAGAAATCTGGTTCAAATTCTAACTTCACATCTAAGTGAGAGACCACACCCAAATCAATCCAGATATCATCGGCTCCACAAGAGCGAAGGGTATCAATATGTTCTGCCAGAGTGTCAATCATCCAAAAAAGTCCGATATACGGATTTTCCATTTTCTGAAATTCAAGTGGTGGTTCAAACGACGCATGACCTACCTTAGCGATTTCTTTACGTTTTCCGATATGCTCAATTTCTCCAACTTCCGTTTGCTTATAAAATTGAATACCTGTTTTCTCTGATGCAGCGCAAGGAGAAAAATGAGGCCCCATTAAATGACAAGGAATCATAAATCGATCGGATGGAATGTTCATATAGAACTCCTCGGTCATTTTTGCGGACTCGGATATTTCACTGCGTTTTTCACAAGCTTGTCTTCAATTGCTTTCGAAACATCGATTCCGGCAGCGTGAGCGAACGTCAACGCGTAAATCAACACATCTGCCAATTCCTCTTCCATCTCCGTCTTCTTTGTCTCAAGCGCTTCTTCACTCGACACCCATTGGAATACCTCAAGGAGCTCACTTGCCTCAAGTGATAACGATAACGCCAAGTCTTTCGGGTTATGATGGAACGCCCAGTCGCGCTCATCTCGGAATTTAATGACCTCATCCATTAATCGTTGTACTTCGTTCATATTTATACCCTCTCTCTTTGTAACTTCAATAATTTTCGTCGTAGCGATTCATCAGATGCATATAGATAGAGGCCTTTGACGCCACGCTTCATCAATATGTTAATCGAGTTCAAGACAATCTGTTCTTTTGCCAAATCAACATTCTCAATACCTTCGATTCCAGCATAGGCTCCCGTATCTTTATATAAATTCGGATCAATCATTAGACACTCCTGCTCCTCATCATAAGATACGGATGGGCCTAAAACGACACCAACATAGTTCAAATCAAATCCTTGAATCGTATAGATAGAGCCGGCTTCGGCGATGGTTTCTGCTTTTTCAGCCCACGTCGTTTTTCCACCGGTTGTATTCCATGGCATTTTATAATCTCCGTTCGACTCATACACATAATAGGTGTCTCCGTCCTTTTTGTGTAAAAAGTCAAAAGTCGAAACAACACGGCTCAATCCGTATCTTCGATCTTGCTCGATGATGGTACGGTGCATCTCTTCTAATGTTTCAAATATTCGTAAATCATATTGCTTCGATTTCGGTAATGGATTGATTCGTTTTTCTTTAAATGCGTTGACCCAGTTCATCATATCTTCATCTGCTTGCATTCGGAATTGACTGGTTAGTTTGTAAGTCTCTACTGTCCTTGCTTTCTTTTTATAATCATCCAACTTGAGTGAATTCCAGTGACTCTTCAGTTTCAATACTTGATGTTGATCAAAAATAGCGATGACAATTTTGGCTTTCTTCAGCAACTCTTCGAGATGATTGTTTTGCCGGAAATTGTTATAGGGATCTGATTTCGTCAGCAACAAGTGGGCTTCGTCCACAAAGATAATGTCGGCTTTATGATCTTTCAGTTTATTCAATAACGGCGTCGGTTTTGTGAAGTCCCCTGCTTTAAGATGTTTCACTTGCTTCGCGATTCCTTTATAGGTCTTCAACATCTCTTCATGATTCACAACCAAATAATTTTTAGTCTGATGAAGTGTTGAATTAGTGTCTTTTGTTCGAGCTTGGATTGTATTAAAGATTGAGCTCAAGACAACACTCTTCCCTACACCTGCTTCCCCTTCAATCACATATAAATCTCCGTATGTTGCATTCGGATCCGCTTTCGACATTTGCGTTTCACAAAAGTCGAGTACCTTCTCTTTTAAATCTAACTGTTCGACAGATAACTCTTTAAACGGAGACAGCTTGAAGATATCTTTATTTTCAATGGCGTGAAGTTCATTTTGAACAAGTCCCTTACGATGTAATTCATTCCAAAGTTCGGGAAACAATTCGTTGTCGTAATAATTTTTATTATAGTAATTGTGCGTGAAGTCGTTCGCAGTTTTACTTTTATTCTGAAGTGTATACTTCTCATCTCCTAAAAAATAATTGATGAGCTTTGTTTCGAGATGGAATGTTGCTGAACGGTTGAACTTGTCATGATTGACGAGATGAATTTGACTCAGCTGTTTCCGTTCCGTTTGTTTAAGCTTTAGATGTTGCTTCATTCGCTTTTTAAAATGAACCGTTTCACCAATGTATGCTTCTTTCTCTCCGTTCAAAATGTAAATCACCGGATAGTTCACATATGTTTCTGTATCATCGATGCTATGTAGACTACTTTCTTCGAATGTGAATGGAATGACTTTAACCATACAACAGACCTACTCTCTTCTGATTTCAAATTATATCCATTTTATCATACAATACCTTTTTAAATGATTACGCATCACTTTCCGAGTTCTAAATCAGATAATGGTATAATTCCACTAAAAAGGGAGGGATTCGGTGCTTACTTTCCAAAACGTCTCGGTTCGCCAACAAGACACACTCATTCTCGAAAACATTTCATTTACGATCCAACCAGGTGAGTTGGCCGCCATTCATTGTGGCGTGATTTCTCGGGAAATCATCTTCGGTCTCATCAGTCAGGAAATCACGACTTATACCGGGAACATCGACCACGCTTCAACACTGTCCCTCTTCTCCATAAGGGACGGTTTATACGACCGCCTCACCATCGAGGAGTATTTACGCTTCACCAAGCGCCTATATGATTCAACTGACTCGGTCGACTCGGTGATGCAGCAACTCCAACTCACGACTTACCGCAAGCATCGCCTCCACCGTCTCAATCGCTCCCTTGTCAGACGCACACAGTACGCCGCGCTGCTTCTCCAGGACCGTGACCTGTATGTGTTTGAAGAACCTGACCAAGACGTGGACCAAGAGACACGCCACCTTTTACGCGATACGTTACAGACATTAACGTCGAGACAAAAAGCCGTCCTCGTGTTGACGAGCAACATGGAGAGTGCGCTCTTCATGACATCGACCGTTTATCGGATTGACCATCGTCACTTGCGCTTGTTAGATGTGGAACCAGAAGAAGAGGATGAGACAGACATCTCATCTGAGGTCATCCACGTCCGTTTCGAGAAAATCCCGACGAAAGTGAACGAAAAAATCATCTTACTCGATCCTCCTGAAATCGACTTCATCGAAAGTCAGGACGGACAGTCGATTTTACATAGTCAATCGGATCAGTTCCCGAGCGTCTTCACAATGAATGAGCTCGAGACGCGTTTGACTCCGTACGGTTTCTTCCGCTGCCATCGGTCTTATCTCGTGAACTTACAACGTGTCCGCGAAGTCATCACCTATACGAAAAATAGCTTCAGTCTCGTCTTGGATGATTCAGAGAAGACAACGATTCCGTTATCCAAGACAAAAATGGCAGAATTGAAGACGATGATGGGGCTCAAATAGTCTCCATTCACAGTTCTATTCGCTTCATTCAACTCCTGATAAGCACCATTTATCGCCATTTTAGTGCAGCCTTCCCCCATTCCCTATACGATAGAGACAAGCAAGACGACATCGACAAGGAGGAACGGGAATGGAACCAATCATTCAAGTGAACGGGTTAAAGAAGTTGTTTGGGAACGAGGAAGCGTTACATGATGTGACGTTTACAGTTGGAAAAGGGGAAGTGTTCGGCTTCTTGGGACCGAGTGGTTCTGGAAAGACGACAACGATAAAAATCTTGACGTCACAACTCGCACAGACGGCCGGTGATGCTACCGTCTTCGGCGTGCCGGTCGCTGACTTGAAACAAGAACAGTACCGTAAACGCATCGGCGTGTTGACGGACAATAGTGGTCTTTATACACGACTTTCTATAGAAGAGAACCTGAGCTTATATTGTGACCTTTATGATGAACCAAAGACTCGGATCGATGAAGTATTGAACATGGTCAATCTTAGCGGGGAACGGAAAAAGCGCATCGACAAACTCTCTAGAGGGATGTTGCAACGGGTGACGCTCGCACGCGCCCTTCTTCATGAGCCAGAGTTACTGTTTCTAGATGAACCGACATCGGCTCTCGACCCGGTCAACTCTCGACATATCTATAAAGGGATTGAACGGTTGAAGGCAAACGGAACGACCATCTTTCTGACGACACACGATATGCAAGAAGCCGAAGAGCTGTGTGATCGTGTCGCTTTCTTACATCAAGGGTCGATTCAACTGCTCGATGCCCCGAACGTATTGCGCAGGAAATATGCGACGGGATCGATGCAAGTTGAATTGAACAACGGTCAGACGCATGAAGTGACGCAAACCGACGAAGGCGCGGATTGGCTCCATAAACAGATGCGTGCTAAAAATATCGCATCGATCCATTCCAACGAGCCGACACTCGGCGATATCTTTATCGAAGTGACAGGGAGGAAATTATCATGACTTTTTCAATGAAACGTGCACTCGCTATTTTCCAGAAAGACTACAAGGATTTGTCTCGAAACTTATTCGTCTCGTCAACCTTGGTCATGCCGCTCTTCTTCGCTGTCTTTTATTCGCGAATCGGTGACGCTGGCGTCGATATCACGTACTTCGTCATCAACATCACGTTCAGCCTCGTGGCAATCTTTGTGCAGTGTGCATTGATTGCCGAAGAGAAAGAGAAGAACACGCTTCGCGGGCTCATGTTGTCCCCAGCGAGCACGCTCGACATCTTGCTCGGAAAGAGCGCTCTCACATTCGTGACGACGATGATCCTCATCGTAGTCTCGTCATTTTTGATGGATTATGCTCCACAAAATCTGGCTGTGATCGCTCTCGCGCTCATCGTCTCGACATTCTTTTATATCGGGATCGGAACGATGTTCGGCTTGATGTCGAAGACGGTCATGGAAGCTTCATTGATTGTCATGTTGCCGTTCTTTTTCTTCTCGTTCTCACCGATGTTGTTGCCACTACAAGATCGTTTCGCCATCATCGGAGTGCTTGAGTATTTGCCGAACGTGCTTTTGATTGACGTGGCTCATCAAGTGGAAGATGGTGCGAACTTTGGTGCTGTCGGGCTAGAGCTCGGGTTGCTAACTGCTTGGGCGCTTGCTGCATTCGTCGGTAGCGTCGTGATGTATAACCGGAAACAGACTGATTGAAAAAAACGTGTAGAAACAACGAAGTTTCTACACGTTTTTTAGTCTATATAATTATCACATAATCACAGATTTCTATTTCCCTTTAAATATACTTTTCTTTTTTCTGCGAAGATTATAGTGACTGACGATTAGATCCTTTTCTTTTTCAGTAAATACATCAGTTTTAAGATTTTCAATAAAAATATCACGTAATAAAAACACTTTACTAACCTCTAACAACTTTGACTTAACATTTAAATTCACGTTACGAAATGTGCTATACAATTGTTCTGAAATTCGTCGCTTCTCTTTATTAAATCGATAATCCGAAAAATCATTGAGTAATATTTCAGAAGTTTTAACAATATAGTCTTCGTCATCTTCATTAAACATATCAATCAACAAATTTGTGAACTTCGTATTTTCAATATTGTTTATAGACGGTTTACATAGTTTTAAAAGACTTATCCTAACATTCTTGTCTCTTATATCAGCAGAACTTAATACTTTGTTTAATACATCTGCTCGAATAGTATCATCTAAAGATTCGAGTAGAACATTATCAATGATTTTTTCGTCTATAGAGCTTTTTATAGTATTAATTAGTAATTGTTCTCTACCTTCCTCATCGAACACCATAAAAAATTTTTCTAAAGTATTTTGTATCAATGTCAATTTTGATCTCAAAACATCTTTCTTTAAATGGCTAGCTTTTTCTAATAAAAGAATTAACGATTCTTTTCTTATAGATGAAAACTTAGAGGTTAATTCATCTAAAAAGCGCTCTATACTTAAAGAGAAATTATTAATTAAAAATGTGACATACTCATGTAAATTTTCGTTTTCTTTAGTTGCATAATTTCTAGTGGCTTTTAAGAATTCAAATGCATCCATTTTCGAAGCATCTGTCTCAGAATATTTAATACTATAAGCTCTTAAAGAGACTATCTTATTTTCGGGTAAATGTTTTCCAAGATGCTTTAACGCTTTTAATGTGATATCAGTGTCACCTGAGCTGGTTACAGGTCCTTCGAGCACTGGTAACAAATTTTCTATATCAATTCGATCTATGAGCGAAGATGTGACTGAGAATAATCCAATAAAATCATTCGCCCAACTCTTGTTTTGTTGCCATCTACTTCGGAATTCTTGAATCCCTAACTTCATAGATTCTTCAATATAAGCCGCGTTTTTCTTCTCATTGATAAAGATAGAATAAAGAATAGTTAATCTTTCGAAATTTGATGCTTTGTAAGCATTTAATGGGATAGTAGTTTTCAGCTTTTCAAATAATAGTTTTCGTTGATTATCACTAAAGCTAGAGTTGAAAGCTATTAAATAATTATCATTTTCTGAAGTAGTTAATAGATTATCAATCAAGTATCCGAAGGTGTTTGCATATATTCCGAAATCCTCTTTACTGTTTTCCATTGCAGTTTCCATTAAAGCTAATAATTCTGGTTGTTCTTCCAAATCTTCATCCGAAATAAAATCAAATATAAAATTATCAAATTGCTTTACTAAATCTTCAATAGAATTTAAATTAAATGGAATTTTATTCACTAAACTCAATATTTCATTTTCTTTTTCATGTTTAAAAGGCGTTTCAATTATTGATTGAAGAATAGAAGAACCTACTTCATCTTCAATATCATTCATAATTGGATTTAATAATTCTAGGGTTTTCAGTAAATATTCCGAACCACTCGATGAGATAACTCTTACAATTGACTGAATAAATGAATTAGTGTCTAAATCTCTGATATCAGGAGCAATTTTGTAGAAAGTCATCATTTCCATTTCGTATTGCTTCCCATCCGAATTTTCTATACTACTAATTAATTGATCATAAAATGGCAAACCAAAATATTCATTGAAGTGGTAGGAGAAATCAAGGTAAAGATTATGAACATTTTCAAAATCAAAGAAATTATATTTGTCTTCATCATTGTTTAAAAATTCTTTAATTTTATTTTTAATGGATTTTGGTAATTTATCTTCTTTTTCAAAAAGTAAAATTAAACAGCTTGAAATTCTTTTCGAAAACTCTTCACTAGATAATGCTCTACCTTCTGAGTTCTTCCATTCATTATTTTTTGTAAACAGGTCACTTAACATATTCAAAATGGCTTTTTCAATTCCAAGTTTATTACTAGATTGAAAATAGATTTCAAGCAAATCTGACAACGATAATTGCCAAAATCTAATGCGCGACAGATCATTAGTATTTAAACGATAAGAAATACTATTAGAAAATTCTCTTTTTTCTACCTCAATAGAGTTAACGAGTGATGTTGCAGCTTTAATAACTGAGGGTAAAGTTTTCGGAGGCGCATGTTTAATAACATCAATTATAGCTTGAGTCAAATAAATTTTTTCATTAGCTTTTTCTAGAATTTCTAATATCGGCTTTTCATTACCATTAATCATACTTTGAAGAATCGTTCTTTGTTTTTCATCTCCAGCATTCAAACCTATAGTATCTTGTCCCAAATAAATAAAAGGAGCTACATTATCTACAACTATATGCTGGGTTCTAGTAAGAAAATTAATTAAACCTTCGAAATTTGGTTTGATTTGATATGAACTACCTTTACTATTAAAAAATTGTTTGATCGAAGCTTTAGTAGTGTTATCCTCATCTTCACTAACCTGATAAAATTTGAGTAAATCTTCTAAAAAACTATAGTCTCTTATAAGTTCATTATAAATGTCATTATAGTCTGATTGAATTACAGATATTTTTGCTAGATAGCGTAAACCTTGTTCATTAGTAAGTAATTTATCCTCTAGTTTACGACCATCTGATTCCCTTGATTGTGCTATGAGTAAATTGTTAGCGAAAGTATTCAATATTTTTTTCACTTGTCTTGGTGTACTAACATCGGTATGAATTAGGATGTCAATAAGCTCCTGAAATTGTCCATTACAAGCCGTCACAAGGCCCGGTGCTTCTTGTTGAGCAATTGAGACTGCATAATCGCTCATATCTCTTTCAATAATAGGGGGCAACGACACTCTAAAGTGAAATAGCTTATCAAGAAAAAGTTCTCCATCAACATCTAATGACTTATTTAATTTTTCTTTTTCCAAAGCATTTATCAAAATATTTTCATCACAAGTAACAATAAATATACATTCATTTATTTCTACAAAAGCTTTTATTGCATCTAAGGCTGCAACAACTTTCTTTGTAGTCAATCTATCTAAATCATCCACAATAACAACCAGTTTTTTAAACTCTGGATGTCTATTTTTAAACTCTTTGATTTCTTTTTTAAATAGTTCCTCATATTCATCTGCAGTTTCAATGGGCTTTATTAAATGAATATCAGAATATTTTCTTTGAATTGCATCTTTAATAAGGTCTTGTAATATTAGTAAGGTTGGACCCAATATTGCAACTACCCATACATTTTTTTTAAAGCTCGCGTATGAATCCTTCATATTTTCTAGAGTAGTGTTTGCTGTAAAAAGTGCATTAATTATATCTGTAACAAATAAAAATACGAGTATCAAAATAGAAGCTATAGCCCAGAGCGCAAAAAGAGTTTTGATTATCGGCAAAATATCTTTTAGTGCTTTACGAGGAGATAATGTCTCCGTTTCATGGTTAACACTACCTGTAAATTTCCTTAAACTTTCTCCCCAATTTTTAGATGCTTCATTATCAGCATGAGGGTTAAATTTGTTATACAAATTCTTAAGAAATGCTTTTTTTAATGAGTCGTTTTCGTACTTCCAGGCATTTATCTCATGAATTGAAATTTCTGGTCTACCCTCTATTTCAGTTTTTAATAAATTTATAATTGACGATTTACCGACTCCCCACTTTCCTATCAAAGCAATGTTATACGGTGGATCATGTTCTAAAATTATTGTTTTTAAGTTTTGAACATAATCTTCATGGTGAAAAGCATCATTTTCTTTATTGACTAATGCAGTATCTTTTAAAAAATAAGTGCTGTTATTTCTTAAATTGCTCACTTTTAACACTCTCCTATTCTTATTTCCACCAAAAAATTAATTCACTTTTTATTAATTAAAACCCTTTTTATACACATTGTTGATATTCATGAATAAATAAACTACATATAAGTTATTTCCACCTAATTTTACCAACACAATTACCTATTAACAACGTAATCTTGATTCGTTAATTAAGAAAACAAAAAGAGGCTGGGACATAACCCAGTAGATTTATAAGAAAGAGGCCCCCGTGAGCGACTTGTTCGCTCACGGGGGCCTCTTGTCATTTTTATGGGTTCGTGCACGCATTTCGGACTAAACAGATAGGGACGACCTCTGATAAAGTTAAAGTGACCAAACCATAACTTTGGAGGTGCCCCTATGTACAAAGAGTATACCATGAACCAATTGGTTTTGCCCCTAGATTTAGAAGTCCGGCTTCAGGAAAACGATATCGCCTTCGCCGTCCATGACCTCGTCGAACAGATCCCGGACGAGGCATTCGAACCGTTCTGGCGAACGACGGGCTGCCCGGCCTATCATCCGCGCATGATGATGAAAATCGTCCTCCGCGCCTACACACAGTCCGCGTTCTCGGGCCGAAAGATCGAGGGCCTTCTCAAGGACAGTTTGCGGATGATGTGGCTCGCCCAGGGCCACGAGCCGAGTTATCGGACGATCAACCGTTTCCGCGTCCACCCGGCGGCGTCCCCGATCCTGAAGGAAGCTTTCGTCGCCTTCCGTTGCCATCTCGTCGAGACCGGCGCGATCGAGGACGAGCTTCTCACCCGCGTGAACGAGGAACGGGCCGAACGCGGAAAAAAGAACTGAAACCGGCATCTGAGAAGAGGGAGCGCCGGCTCGTCAAGGTGAGCCGGACCGACCCGGATGTGGGATACATGTATCGTGACCAGAAGCCGGAAGGCTTTTTCTGGCTGGCGCATCGGACGGTCGACGCCAAGCACAATTTCATCGTCAATGTACACGTCACACCCGGGAACGTCTCGGACAGCACCGTCTATCTCAATCGGTTCGACCATGTCCTCGAATGTTTCCATTTCCCGCTCGAGGCGGTCGCACTCGATGCAGGCTACTTCACGACCGGGATCGCGAAGGCGCTCGTCGAACGGGGCATCTTCGGGGTCATCGCCCGGAGGCGTTTCGGTGGGAAGAAGGGGATGTTCCGCAAGACCCGGTACACGTACCTGCCCGAGGAAGATGCGTATCTCTGTCCGGCGCGACAGCGCCTCACCTATCAGACGACGGACTGCCACGGCTATCACCATTACGTCTCCGACCCCTCCATCTGTCAGAACTGCCCTCTCCTCGAGAAGTGCACGTCCAGCCGGACGCACCGAAGGGACATCACACGCCACGTCGATGAACATTACCGCGAGCAGGTGAACGAGAACCGCCTGTCCGCGTCTGGGAAATCCCTCTACCGACTGCGGCCGCAGACCGTCGAGCGCTCGTTCGCCGATGTGAAAGAGCTCCACGGGCTTCGTTTCACCTTCTACAGGGGGACCGCGAAGGTCCAACGCGCCAATCTGGTGGCAGCCACCGCACAAAACATGAAGAAGCTGGCCAACCTGTTGGCAAGAAAGGACCGTCTACATAACATTTCTTCAATCTTTTGTCGGGCAGAACGCCTCAAGCTCGTTGAACATAAAAAAAGACGCACCAAATCGCCATATGCTATTTGGTGCGTCAACAGCCTGAAGATCTTTTATGAATTCTGTGAATTCATAAAAGATTTTACAAGCAAAAATTGTAGTTTTATAATCGAACTTAACTTCCAATTTCCTTCATTTCCCTTCGCCGTTTTTTAGCTTGGGATAATATTACATCATACCGCCCATTCCACCCATGCCGCCCATGTCAGGCATTGCAGGAGCATCTTTTTCTGGCTTGTCTGCGATGACCGCCTCTGTTGTGAGGAACATCGCTGAGACAGATGCCGCGTTTTGGAGTGCTGAACGCGTCACTTTCGCTGGGTCGACGATACCATGTGCGATCATATCGACGTATTCGCCAGTTGCCGCGTTGTACCCGACACCGACTGACTCATTCTTGAGCTTCTCGACGATGACCGAACCTTCTTCCCCCGCGTTTTCCGCGATTTGACGGACCGGTGCTTCGAGGGCACGAAGGACGAGTTTGACACCAGTTGCTTCGTCCGCTGTCACTTCTGCAAGGAGCGCACGAACAGCCGGGATGACGTTGATGAGTGATGTCCCACCACCCGCAACGATTCCTTCTTCAACTGCTGCACGTGTCGCGTTGAGTGCGTCTTCGATGCGGAGTTTACGCTCTTTGAGTTCTGTCTCCGTAGCTGCACCGACTTTGACGACGGCTACGCCACCCGCGAGTTTCGCGAGACGCTCTTGGAGTTTTTCACGGTCGAAGTCAGACGTTGTCTCTTCGATTTGGTTGCGGATCGTTTGAACGCGGGCTTTGATTGCGTCTTCGTTTCCTGCACCTTCGACGACAGTCGTTGTGTCTTTTGTGACGACGACTTTCGATGCGCGACCGAGCATATCGAGTGACGCTGATTTGAGGTCAAGACCGAGGTCTTCTGTGATGACTTGACCACCCGTGAGTGTCGCGAGGTCTTCGAGCATCGCTTTACGACGGTCACCGAATCCTGGTGCTTTAACCGCTACCGCATTGAACGTACCACGAAGTTTGTTCAAGACGAGTGTCGCGAGTGCATCGCCTTCGATGTCTTCTGCGACAATCAAGATCGGCTTCCCTTGTTGCACGACTTGCTCGAGCACTGGGATGATTTCTTGAATGTTTGAGATCTTCTTGTCTGTAATCAAGATGTACGGGTTGTCGAGTGACGCTTCCATCTTGTCAGAGTCTGAGATCATGTATGGTGACAAGTATCCACGGTCGAACTGCATTCCTTCAACGACGTCGAGTTCTGTCGTGAAGCCGCGTGATTCTTCGATTGTGATGACACCGTCGTTACCGACGCGCTCCATCGCTTCTGCGATCAATTCGCCAACTTCTTCGTCCGCTGCCGAGATAGCCGCAACTTGTGCGATCGCTTCTTTTGACTCGATTGGTTTCGAGATGGCTTTCAACTCTTCAAGCGCGCGTGTGACCGCTTTGTCGATCCCTTTACGAAGGATCATCGGGTTCGCGCCCGCTGTTACGTTCTTGAGCCCTTCACGAATCATCGCTTGTGCGAGGACTGTCGCTGTTGTCGTACCGTCCCCTGCGACTTCGTTCGTCTTCGACGCGACTTCAGCAACAAGTTTCGCACCCATGTTTTCGAAGCGGTCTTCGAGTTCGATTTCTTTTGCAATTGTCACACCATCGTTCGTGATGAGTGGTGAACCGAATTTCTTCTCGAGGACGACGTTGCGTCCTTTTGGTCCAATCGTTACTTTGACTGCGTCAGCGAGTGCGTCGACGCCGCGAAGCATCGCATGACGTGCATCTTCTGAGAATTTAATATCTTTTGCCATCGTTCATTTCCCCCTAAAAAAGTTTTTGAATAATGGTGCTTAGCCTACGATTGCGAGAATATCGCTCTCGCGAACGATTAAGTACTCTTTTCCATCATGCTTCACTTCGGTACCTGCGTACTTCGAGTAGATGACCAAATCATTTTCTTTCACGTCGAGATCGATGCGCTTGCCTTCGTCTGTCACGCGGCCTGTACCGACTGCGATGACTTTCCCTTGTTGCGGCTTTTCTTTCGCCGTATCAGGAAGCACGATGCCCCCGATCGTCTTTTCTTCTTTCTCCACGACTTCGATGATGACACGATCGCCTAGTGGTTTTAACATGGAAAAACCCTCCTCCGAATATGAATGATGTAATGTGTATCGTAAGGTTTTAGCACTCAGTTAAAAGGAGTGCTAACACTGATTAGTGTAGTATGTGTCGATAAAAAAATCAAGGGGGATACATTAAAAAATGCTCTTACTCGCGGTCAAGAGAACTTATTTGTTACAATGAGAAAAAGGTAGGTTCATTCTTATGATTAAGGACGTGTTGAATTGGCTACATTAAACTCAAACCAATCGATAAATACCCGTTTTTCGATGGCGCCTAACATTCGTCTCCGGCACCTCACCCCGATTTTACTATATGCGTTCGTCCAGCTATTTCCGCTCGTGATTAAAGCGTTACGACCGGAATGGTTAACAGAAACGTTCGTCGGGCTCTGGCTCGCCATCGGATTCGGTGTGACGATTGTTCTGTCAATCTTGCTCATCTGGCCAGACTTGAAACAATACAAAGCCCAAGGTATCCAGTCGAACTTGAACGACACGGTCAAATGGATCGGGCTCGGGATTTTGATGCAATACGGGCTCGTCATCGTGGCGAACTTGATTGAGACGGCCATCTCGGGCGAACTCGTCGAATCGATGAACACACAAAACATCGCTGATATGGTGGAAGTTATTCCACTCATGATTTTGCCGGTCGTCTTGCTCGGACCAATCATCGAAGAGATTCTCTTCCGTCATATTTTGTTCGGGAACTTGAACGCGCGCTTCGGGTTCTGGATTGCCTTTGGTGTCAGTTCGATTCTTTTCGCACTCATCCACCAAGACAATCGCTTCCTCGTCTATATCGCGATGAGTTTCGCATTCTCTTACGCGTATGCGAAGACAAGACGATTGATCGTTCCAATCGCCATCCACACGTTTAACAACGCGCTCGTGATGCTCGTACTATTTTTAATGTAGAAATGAGGTGGCAGTTATGCCGCGACAATTAAAAGTGATGATGCTCTTCAGTCTCTCGTTCGGTGTGTTGTTCACCGTCCTCGCGTACTTCTCGGTACAAGAGTACGGCTTCAGCTTCTGGACGTACTTCATCATCGCCGTCGCCGCTTACGACTTTTTCAAAGTGTATCAAATCTTGGCACTCGCCCGAAAAGTCAAAAAAGAAGGCACGGACAAATCCGCATAACGAAACCCCGAGTCTTACGAACTCGGGGTTTTCTTTATATGGATGACGTTCGTCAAATCAATCTTTTCATGGAGTACAGCACTGCGAATCAACATACCACGACGCATCATGATGACACCAAACACGACGTACATCGTATCAAGCAACGGAACTGACGTCTCGTCAAAGAACCAGACGACGACAAAAAAGCTGAAAATTGAAAGAAAACCAATCGATGAGACGAGTTTCGAATCGACGGTTCGCAACATTGACTTGACTCTCTCTTCGTCGAACTGTTCGAGTTGCTCCTGATAAAGTGCATGAAAGATAACACCGAATCCCGCCACTGTAATCGTCATCCATTCACCGTTCCACCATCCAATCAAAAATACGATTGGATTGAAAAAAAGAAATGCCATTAATAGTTTTTTCCTCATCGAACCCCTCCTTATGATGGAATCCATAGTTTCGCAAAATCAAAATAACCAAACAAGTCGACACAGACGTCCTTCAGCTCGACCGGGAACGGTATGGTCCTCTCCTCGTTATAGAGCGGGATGAAGTACGACTTCTCTTTTAACTCGCGCTCAATCTCCCGGTGTAGCGGCAACCAGTCCTCAAACGGCAGGTCATCATATTGCCCGACCCGCTCCGCCATCCCCTCTATATAAGGGAATACTTTATGCGGAGGCGAGTACTCGTTCGTCATGAACTGTTCAAACCCGAGCGTGATGTTCCGCTCGAACACTTCCCCGTGAACGACCAAATCGACGTATTCATAATACGTCTTGTCATGAATCGAATCTTTGAAGCTGATGGGCACGAACTCATAGGCAATCCCATGACGTGTCAACATCTCGGCAATCCAGTCGGTCGTATCGTTCGTGAAGTCCGTCTGTTTGATTCGAATCGGTCGGTCGAACGTGACGGGTGTTCCTTTTGGAATGCGATACGTCTCGCTCAGCGAACCGAGAAACCCTCGGTCGTTCGGCGTTCTCCGTTCATTCCGTGTCCCGATTTCCGGTCGAATCTCCGCAATCAATCGATGCATGTAATGTCTCGCTTCTTCATTGGCGAACACACTATTCGGGTGACTGTTCAAGATGACAAGCCCGAACCCGGACGGTGTCGAGATGTGTCCGGTTTCTTTGGAATCCCTTGATGAGATGCGATACGTCGGATCATATCCGTCCGGCACTTTGATGAACTCGACCCGGTCGAGGAGCGCCCGCACCCCGAAATAATTCTCGAAGGCGAGGAGGACCGTCTTCTCCTTGTCATGGCGATCCAATTGAAACGGCCCCGTCCCGACACTCCCTTTGGCGATACTCGTATGAATCATCGACAGTTTCGGGATGTACGAATTCCGACGCCGGTCGAGCGTGACGTCGACGCGATACGTGCCGTTCGATGCGATATGCCGGACGTGCCGATACATATACCGATACGCATCCGACTGAACGAGTGTGCGTAAACTTTTCGTCACATCTTTACTCGTCATGAGCGACCCGTCATGGAATCGGACCCCTTTCCGAAGAAACAAGACGAGCGTATTCCCCTGCCATTCATAGTGATGCGCAAGCTCCCCCGTGACCTTCCCGGACGCGTCAATCATGAACAGACGATTGAAGACGTTCTGGACGAGGTGGGCACTGTGGATGTCAGCCGCCTCGAGCGGATGTGTCGTCAAAAAGTGACGGCGTCGCGGGATGATGAGCGCATCGCTCGACGTCTGGACGTAACCGAACTTCTTCTCGAGCTGGCGCATGAACCGACCTGCCTGCGCAGGCGACCAGTCCCACTCCAGTTGATTCGTCACTGCCTCGACCGACTCTTTCTCCATGCGTTCGAGCAACTGTTTAGCTAAATCACGCTCGACGTGACGCAACCATTCGAGACGCGTCAAATTCCCCCGTCCACGTCCGCTCGTATACGTGAGCCACCCTTCTTCTTGCCACCGTGCCAAATGACGCTTCGTCTGTTTCGGGCTTAAATG
Source organism: Exiguobacterium sp. s75 (assembly GCF_018617145.1). Taxonomy (GTDB): domain Bacteria; phylum Bacillota; class Bacilli; order Exiguobacteriales; family Exiguobacteriaceae; genus Exiguobacterium; species Exiguobacterium profundum. The sequence continues at coordinate 23,115 of NZ_JACSJQ010000005.1, read as the reverse complement.
AATGGCTTCCGCCATATCAGAAATCGTGTACGCCCCATCGCGACACCCTTTCCACAATCGAAATAAATACGCATCCACGTCACATCCCCCCTTAAAAGTGGACATCATTTCCCCATGTCGTCCATTTTTCAAATCCGTTGTCTTGTTTATCATACAGTTACAGAATGGAAGGTGACAAGATGAAATGGAAAGATATACCTAAACCAATAAAAGTTCGACTCGTAACATCATTTTTTAATCGTTCGGTCTCATTCGCCATCATGCCGTTCATGGCACTTCTCTTTGTCAAAGCGTTCAACGAATGGATCGCGGGCGTCTTCTTGATCTCGCTCGTCTGTCTCGGATACGTGATCGGGTTGATTGGGGGATACCTCGCCGATAAATTTTCACGGAAGCGACTCCTCGTGTTGACGGCAAGTCTCACGGCCTCGATGTTTCTCGTCATGACGCTCAGTCTTCAGTTCGACCAGATGATCGTCTTCATGATCGCCTATACGATTTTCACGGTCACGAACAACCTCGGGCGGCCTGCGATGAGTGCCATCATCATCGATGCGACGACGCCCGAGAATCGAAAAGCCGTTTATGCGCTCGATTACTGGTTGATCAACTTATCCATCACGATCGGGACGGCACTCGGGGGCTGGCTCTATGTCAGCAACCAGCTGTTACTGTTTTGGATTTTGACGTTCACGTCGAGCATGCTGCCGATCGCGTACGCCATCTTCCTCGAGGACACGAAACGGACGTGGACGTCCCAAAAGCTTCGCCTCGTCTTCGTCGACGTGTTCCAAAGCTATCAAATCGCCTGGCGTGACCGCCCGTTCGTCAAAGTCGTCTTCGGCTCGATGTGTATCCTCGCTGCCGAGTTCTCGATGGGTAGTTATGTCGCGGTCCGGCTCGCCGATTCATTCGAACCGCTCTCGATTGAATCATGGACGATCAATGGGGTGCGGATGATGAGCCTCATTCAAATCGAAAATACGCTTATCGTCGTCGCGTTGACGTTCTTCATCCAACGTCTCGCCTCACGTTTCTCAAACAAGCACACACTTCTCGGTGGGCTCGTGCTATACACGATTGGGTACGCCATCATCACGAGTGCGAATTCGATGATGCTCCTCCTCGGTTTCATGCTCATCGCAACGTTCGGCGAATTATTGTACTCACCCGTATTGAATACGGAGAAGGCGAACATGATGCCAGAAGACCGACGTGGTGCGTACTCCGCGTTTGCCGGAACGTCGTTCGCCGGTGCCGACTTCTTATCACGCTCGACGATTTTAATCGGGTCGCTTCTCACCCCGTTCATGATGAGCGTCTACATCGGACTGTTGGTCAGCTTCGGATGTTTCCTCGTCTATAGCGGCATCTATGTAAAAGAAAAGCTCGTCCTGCGACGAGCCGCGTCCTAAATCAAACCCATCCTTTCTCAGTGGAAGGATGGGTTTTAGTCGAGCTGCTGTTGGTGCATCGCATAGATCAAGGTCAACGCCCGGATGCAGAAGATTGTCGAGAAGCCATAAATGCTCAGTTCGAGCAACGAAACAGATGGATATTGTAGGCCAAGGGAGACCGCATAGCCTACCAAACAAAACAAGACGACGAATGTGATCGTCCACTCATCCGACTTCCGCTTCATCTTCTCGGCTAACCTCTTCTCTTCTTTTTCTACACGCTCCCGTTGCCAAAAGTAAAAGAAAACTGCATACATCGCAAACGAGATTCTCGGAACGTCGCCTAAGAGTAAATCAAAAATGATGAGACCTAAAAATAAGTATGTCCCTAACTGATAGCCGCTCTTCATTTGAAGACGCGAACGCAGTGGTCTGTTCGTCATAATCCAATCACCGCCACGGTCAACCCACCGTAGACGAACCCGAGCACGATGGCACTGATGGCCATACGCTTATATTGTGGATATTGATAAAGGGCAATCGCCCCACCGACGACGTGAACGAAGGCGACGATGAACGTCAAAATCGGAAAAAGCATAAAGAACCTCTTTTCTTTTTAGGAAATCATGGAAACAAATCCATTTTCCGATATACTTGAGTGCGAACTCATTATAACAATTATGGATAAGGAGTTGGAGTCCTATGTATGATTCGCGTATGGATTTGACGACAGAAGAAATGTTACTCGTAAATAGCGAAGTCGAAAAACGAAAACGTAGCCTGCTCGTCGCCTACTTGCTTTGGTTTTTCCTCGGTGCATTTGGTGCGCATCGTTTCTATTTCAAAAAAATCGGTTCAGGAATCGCCATGATCCTACTCGTCGTCTTGACGCTCGGTCTCGGTGCATTCATCACAGGCATTTGGGCACTCGTTGATGCATTTCTCATGCCGGGTTGGCAGCAACGTGAAGTTGAGCAGATTGAGCACGAGACGATTAAGCTGCTGCAAACGCGTTCTGATCGCTATACAGGATTCTAATCAAAAAGACGATTGAGGCATCTCGCCTCAATCGTCTTTTAGCGTTCTGTTAAGTAGAAGGCGAAGTCCCGTGATTTTCGCTCATTCACTGCATGATGAATCCACAGCCACCCAACCCTTCGAGCTCACGAGCAAGCTTCAGCCCGTGGAGCGGATGCGTATCGAAGCCGATCTTGTTCGATAGCTCGACAACAAGCCGCACTGCTTCCTCATCTTCACCTGCGACGAACATGACGGACCCATTCGGATCGCCTAAATTCTCGACCCCTGTCTGATTGAACGCCTTCACAACTTTCGTATCAGGAATGAGTCGCTGCAAATACTCCGCACCCGACACCCCGTCCGGTCGCTCGTCGAGGCGACCTCTTGTAGCGTCAATGTCCCTTCTCGCTCCGTCCGTGTCCCGTACAGCACCTCATAGCCTGCTCGTTCGAACTGCTCCCCGAGCGTGCGTCCGACTTTCCCGGCACCTAAAATCCCGAGTTTCATGATTCACAGCTCCTCGTCTGTCCGCGTGACCGTTCCTCCGAACTCTGCTGCAAGCCCGTCTAAAATCGATTCTTATGGGAACGTGACGATGTGATACGGTTGTTTTTCCTTTTTAGCTATGAAAAATTCCTCCTTTTAGGTAGAAAACATGACGCGCACTTATCCTACTCTTTTTCCCTACTTTTCCGTAAAAAACCTAGTCCGCAGACTAGGTTCAGGTCGGTCGTTTTTCATTCAACTCATAGTGTGAATACGGTACACAGAGCGGTGTCCCGTATAGCGGATCCTCGGTCACCACGACTTTGAGACCGAATACGTCTTTCATGAACGTCTCATCGACGACATCGTTCGGACTGCCTTCGCGATACACGTTACCGCCAGCTAATGCGATGACATGATCTGCATAGCGACAGGCCAAGTGAAGGTCGTGAAGTACCATGATGATCGTCTTTCCTTCCAATCGATTCAATCGATACATCAAATCTAAAATCTCGATTTGGTGCGACATGTCCAAGTATGTCGTCGGTTCATCGAGCAAAATCGTCTCCGACTCTTGAGCGAGTGCCAACGCGATCCATACCCGTTGCTTTTGTCCTCCGGAAAGGTTGCTGACGAGCGTGTCACGGAGCGATACCGTATCGGTGAAGGCGAGTGCCCGCTCGACGGCCCGTTCATCGTCTTCCGAATATCGTTTGAAGAACGTCTGGTACGGATAACGCCCGAATCGGACGAGTTGTTCGACGGTCAATCCATCCGGTGCCACGTTCACTTGTGGCATGAATGCCATGAGTCGAGCCGCCTCTTTCGCTCGATACGAATCGAGCGGTTTGTTTCGAAATGCGATCTCCCCGCCAAGTGCATCTCGCTGTCTCGCAAGCGTCGAGAGGAGCGTCGACTTCCCGCAGCCGTTCGCGCCGAGAAGGACGGTGATTTTCCCATGTGGGATGGAGAATGATAATTGATCGAGCACCGTCTTCTGTTCATATCCGATGGTTACGTGGTTCAAATCAAATGTGTTCATCTCATGCTTCCTTTCATCATCCGTCGAAGTAAGTAGAAGAAATACGGTGCTCCGATGACGGCTGTCATCACGCCGGTCCGTAGTTCATACGGATAAAAAATCGTCCGAGCGAGTACGTCCGCCAACACGACAATCGTCGCCCCGACAAGTAGCGTCGCCCAAATGTAAGGGAGCTTCAACCCTTGTCGAGCGATATGAGGTGCCATCAACCCAACAAAACCGATTGCACCGACAAAGGCGACACCAATACCGGCGAGTAAACAGGAAAGCAACAACGTCCCACGCTGAATCCCTCGTACCGGTACGCCGATGCTCGTCGCTGTCGCTTCACTGATATGAAGCGGACGAACATGACGTTCAATCAAGAAGGCTGCCAGCAAAAAGAGAAGGACGAACGGCACCATAATCTTCAATTGATTCCACGTCGCGGCGTAGACGGTACCGGTGAGCCATTGTTGGATATCGTTCTTTCGGTAGACGTTCGAGGCGAGCATCATGAACTGAACGATCCCTTGCGAGAAGATGCTGATTCCAATCCCAACAAGTGCTAGCCGGACAGGTGGGACTCCACGTTTCAACAAATAGAAGAGGAACATCCCGACAACAATCGCCCCAAGGAACGAAGCGATTGGGATATAGGCGAGCGGCACTGACAGCTGATTCGTTCGCTCATCCGAGAAAACGGTGAAGAACGTAGCCGTCGCAACCCCTGCACCTCCGACAATCCCGAAAATCTCCGGGGATGCCAGTTCGTTTTTGATTGTCAGTTGTAACAAGTGACCGCTGACGGCGAGACTTGCGCCGGCAGTGATTGCCATCAACACACGTGGCATCCGAAACTCGAAGACGACGAGCTGCTCGAATGCATCCCCTGCTCCGATGAACAGGGCAGCGAGTGAGGCGGGACTAAGGAATGTGTCACCGATGGCGAGCCCGAAATAAATCGACACGAGCAATCCAACGACAAGTAGAAGCGCCAACTCGATTTCACGCTTCCGGAGCGTGAACGAGACAGGACCTTTTCGAAAGCGATATGTTTTCATGATTTAAAGACTCCTTGTCTGACACTGACGAGATAGATGAAGAATGCTCCACCGATGACGGCGAGTACGACCCCAACGGTCACTTCGCGTGGGAACAGGATGATGCGTCCCAGAATATCAGCCGCAAGCAACAGAACGCTACCGATGAGGGCACTTCCGGCGAGACGAGCGAAAAAGGCCGTCCCGAATAGATATTTCGCCAAATGGGGAGCGAGCAGACCAACAAATGCGATTGGTCCGGCAAGCGCCACCCCGAATGCGGAGAGCACGACGGCGAGCGTCACGGCGACGAACTTGATGATGCCGACATTTTGTCCAAGTGAACGGGCGACCTGGTCTCCGAGCGATAACGTCTCTAATTCTTTACTGAGCAAGAGAACGAGAATGACCGCCGCCGCCATCCATGGCAACAACATCTCGACGAGCGTGAGCGATCGTCCAGCGACCGATCCGGTCAACCAGAACAGTACCTCATCGAGCGCACCTTCCTCATACGCGATGATCGACTGGGTAAATGAGCTGAATAGAGCGGCAAGCGACGCCCCGGCAAGCGTCATATACATGACGTTCCCACCGTTCGCACTCAGTAGATAGACAATCACGCCGGCAACAAACGCTCCGATGAGCGAGGCTGTCGTGAACGAGGCGATACTACTGAACCCAAAAAGCGTCACGAGCACGATGGCCAGACTCGCTCCGGCGTTTACCGCCAAAATATCAGGAGATGCGAGCGGGTTACGGGTCACGAGTTGAAAAATGAGCCCGGCGAGACCTAGGACACTACCGACGAGTAGCGCGACGACCGTCCGTGGGATACGATTGTCGGCTAACGCAATCATCGCTTGAGATGACCCGTCCGCTTGGAACGTCATCACATCTTGATGGCTGACCGCAATCACACCGACGCGCAAGGAGATATAACTTAAGATAGGTAAACAGATGATCAAGAAAAGTAATTTGATCCAAGGTTTTTTCATGTCCTCACTTCTTTCCTTTCCTACCATAGCAAATATTGCGTTCCAGAAAAAGGGGTTGACAGTGAGAATCATTATCACTTATAGTCAGGAAGGAAAATCACCTACATAGAGGAGAATTGTAATGAAAAAATGGATGCTCGCGTTACTTACGCTTTGCTTAACCATCGTCCTCGCTGCTTGCGGCGGGTCTGACGATACAGAGAACAATACAAGTTCAGAAACTGCGACTCGCTCGATTGAGCACGCGATGGGAACGGCGGACGTACCTGAAAACCCAGAACGCGTCGTCGTCTTGACGAACGAAGGGACAGAAGCCCTTCTCGCCCTCGGCGTCAAACCAGTCGGAGCCGTCAAATCATGGAACGGCGACCCGTGGTACCCGCACATTGAGTCCGAGATGACAGACGTCACGGAAGTCGGGACAGAAAGCGAAGTCAATCTAGAGGCCATCGCAAAATTGGAACCCGATCTCATCATCGGAACGAAACTTCGTCAAGAGAACATCTATGACAAGTTAAACGCCATCGCACCGACGGTCATGTCAGAGACGCTCAAAGGTGATTGGCAAGAGAACTTCACCCTTTATGCGAACGCACTCAACCTAGAAGAGGAAGGCAATCAAGGGTTGGCCGACTACGAACAGCACGTCGAAGATACGAAAGCAGAACTCGGGGACGCCGTGAATAAAGAACTCTCGGTCGTCCGCTTCCTTCCTGGCGAGTCACGCATCTACTTCAATGACAGCTTCTCCGGCGTCATCCTTAATGATGTCGGCATCAAACGTCCAGCGTCACAAGATAAAGCAGAATTCGCTGAACAAGTCGCGATGGAACGAATCCCAGAGATGGCGGGCGACCACATCGTCTACTTCACATATGGTGGGGCCGACGGGTCGAAGACAGCCGAAGAATGGCAATCGAACCAGTTGTGGAAAGACCTCGATGCTGTCAAAGCAGGGGAAGTGACAGAAGTCAGTGATGACATTTGGAACACGTCGGGTGGCGTCTTGTCTGCCAACCAAGTGCTCGATGAACTCGTCGACATTCTAAAATAAATCAAAAGCGCGCCAATTGAATTGGTGCGCTTTTTCATACACTCATATGGTAAAATTTACATATCAACTCATAAGGAGCTTTTTCTATGCAACGAACACTTCGAAAGTCGGCGACGGACCGCTCAATTGCCGGTGTATGCGGCGGGATCGCTGAATACGTGAACATCTCTTCACTCGGCATTCGGCTCTTATTCGTCTTTTTGCCGGCTAACTTTCTCATCTATATCCTTCTTGCCAACTTGATGAAAGATGAACCACACTATCTCTAAAAAAAACGCAGAAGCCATGAGCTTCCGCATTTTTTTGTTAGGCATTCACTTTGTCTTTCATCGCTTCAAGCGCCCCGCTGTTCAGGAAGTGCCATGGCTTGTTGTAGTGCGGTTGGAAGAAGAAGTCGACATAGGCGAGCTCTTCGATCGTCATCTCGTTTTGGATGGCGAGCGAGAGTGTGTTGACCGCTTGCGTCAAATCCGCTTTCGATAACACTTGTCCACCGACAATACGATGTGTCCCTTTTTCATAGACGAGTTTGAATTCGACTTTCTCTGCGGTCGGCATGAACTCCGGACGATACGCGTCCTGGATGACCACACTTTCCACTTCGAGTCCAAAGAGTGCTGCCGCTTCTTCCGTCAGACCAGATGACGCGATATTCCAGTCATAGAGTCGAAGTCCCGACGTTCCTTGTGTCCCTTGGTAGCGGACGCGTGGTTGCATCATGTTCTCCGCGACGAGTGTTCCCATGCGGACAGCGTTCGTCGCAAGTGGGATATAGGCGTGTGTACGCGCCGGGTTATAGTAGACGGCACAGCTGTCCCCTGCCGCAAAGATATCTGGGTTGCTCGTACGCATATATTCATCGACGATGATGGCACCGTTCCCGAGCATATCGACCTGTCCTTCTAAGAGTCCTGTGTTCGGACGGAATCCGACACAGAGAATGACGAGATCCGCTTCGAATTCACCTTTGTCCGTCACGACGTGTGTGACGTTCCCTTCTGTTCCACGGAACGCTTCGACCGTCTGACCGAGTTCAAGATCGATCCCGCGACTTGTCATATCCGCTTCCAATTGATCCGTGAACGACTTGTCGAGATACTTGTTCAAGATGCGGTCGGCACTATCGATAAACGTGACATGTTTTCCGTATGCTTCGAACGCTTCGACGAGCTCGACCCCGATATAGCCAGCCCCGATGACGGCAATCTTCGTCGCGTCTGTCGCCCGCTCGATGATGCGTTGGGCGTGCGAGTAGTTTTTACAGAGCTCGATTCCATTCATTTCGATCCCCGGGAGCGTCGGGACGATCGGCCATGAACCCGTCGTGACGATCAAGCGGTCATACGTGTCATGCACGTCTTCACCGGTCTCAAGATTTTTAGCGTGGACCGTCTTCGCTTCGGAGTCGATCGACAAGACGTCATGTTTCATGCGCATCGTCGCACCGAGTTCTTCAAGTTCACGTGGTGACGAGTAGAATAACTCTTCCGCACGTTGGACGACACCACCAACGTGGAGCGCAATCCCACACGAGAGGAAGCTAACGTTATCGTTCCGCTCGTAAACGGTGATATCGAGATTGTCGTGCTTGGCGAGTAATCCTTTGACTGCTGCTGTTCCTGCGTGTGTACATCCGATGACTGCGATTTTCATATGAGTCGTCTCTCCTTTTATGTTAAACAATACGTTTCGTTTTATATTGTGATAAACATCACATTTACTTCTTGACCTTAGTGTACTATTTCACAATATAAGAATCAATGACTTTGCTCACTTTTTCACGTAAAAGTGTCTAAAGTTTGAACAGAAAAAATCCGCTCATTCTCATGACCGGACTCGCCGCTTTTTCAATAATAGATGATAGATTATTACAAATAGATGCACGATCAAACCGAAGACGTTCATAGCGAGCCCGACGACCGCCCACCACAATGCTCCCCATCCGTATCCAAATGCCAGATTGCCAATCACAAGTACATAGCCACTTACAACCAGTAATGTACCGATCAGGAGTAACACGGACCGTCTTCTTTTCTGCCGCATCACGTGATAGATGGATAGCACCACTCCTAGTGTCAATCCAAGAAACAACAACATCAAAAAGGTCAAATCACTCATTCTCTTTACTCCTCCCGTTTCAAACGAAAAATAGTGAACGTCAAGTAGACAAGGAGACTTCCACCGTATAGGAGCAAACCGTATACGAACCAACCCATTCCATCAAATCCTCTTATGTATCCCACTCCGACGAGCATCATACAAAAACCAATGACCATACTCACAAACGAAATCGTGAGAACCTTATCCGTTTTTGACAGGAACAGATGTCTTCCAGTCCCAATGGATATCCCTGCAAAGATGAACATCATGATTGTCTCAAATCCGTACCATTGCCACCACATGACCCACACCTCAAATCCCTCTTTTTTCCATATTAACATGAGTGAAGGGCTCACAGGTATGTTGAAAGTAAAAAGACCACCCGCTCATGCGAATGGTCCGAGTACTCATCGAACGGTGAACGTCTTCGTTACGCTTCGACCTTTCGGTGTCACGAGACGAAGCGTGAGCTGCGTCCCTTTTCGTTGCGGTGAAAAACTGAGAATCGTCGAAGTCGTTTTTACTTCTTTCTCTGCGAGAACGGTCGTCCCACGCATCAGCGTGAGTGTACCGTAAGCCACGTTTGACGTCGCACGCAATGTCTTCGACGCACTTGAAGGAATGGTCGATGACAATGTCGGAGCCGGTCCGACCGTCACGGTCTTTTTCTGAATGTGACGATACGTCACTTGCTGACTCGTCAACGTCACGACACTTCCAACCGGTTGTCGACTGAATCGTAGCGTCACACGGCCTGTACTGCTTGCCGTTCCACTGGCGATTGTCTTCGTACCGCTCTTTAGTGTCACCGTACTGTTCGGTAGTACATACCCGACCCATAACGACTTTTCGTCGTTGATGGATAGCGTGGACAGCGAGGTCTTCGGCAATTCCACTGTGACTTCACGGGATTTTGATCCGACAGAGGCACGGACACGAATCGTGTCACCCGGTTTCGCCGGGATGGTGTACCGTGTCGTTGATAACCGTTTTGGTGAAACGGCCACACCATTTACGTAAAAACGAACCGGGGCCACACTTGTCTTTTTAATCGTGAGTGTCGCCTGTGTCTTCGTCATCATGACGTCCGTGACACTCAAAACAGGTGCGAACGCGCGAACCGTCTTCGTCAATTCGTAAGTGGCATCGCGATACGTGCGTTTGACACGAATCACATCGCCTTCGCGTAATGGCGTATCGAACGTATAAGGCATCGAACTCGTCTTTGTCACAAGGATGTCATTCCGATAAACTTCATATGCTTCATTTGTGCTAGACGTTACATCAATCGATTTATCGTACATCAATGGTGTCCGCGTCCAAGTGAAGATAGGTGCATCATACGTCGCCTTCACTTCCGCAAGACGGAACTGTGAGGCAGGTGCATCCTGTAACTTATAGTATATTTTTGTCCCAACACCAAACCACATGTGAGAAAACGATTTGATTTGGAGCATCCCATCCTCATTTACTTGCTCACTCCAGGCTTCATAACCGCGTTCGCTACGGGCAACGATGTCAACGGTAGCCTGTGGCGTGGTCTGTAATGTCACACCTGATTTTACAGAGTTCGTTACAAGCGTGATGTCGTTCGGTAAAGTATCTTCACTTTCTTTTACCGTCACCAGTTCAATTGGATCGGCATATACACTTGATGGGCTTCCGATTTTTACGGTCACACGCGATCCTGGTGCGAACCAGCGCGTCGGTTGCCAAGTGAAGCGTCCCATCTCGTCTGACTGAACCGTTTTCGACTGATAGTTGACCAATGAATCTAGTGAGTCGGTGTACTGAGAGGTGCTTTTCGTCACACTGACGAATACTGGGGTGTTCGGTGCCGTTGTTCCTGTGATGGGTCCCAAAACACCTGTTGGCGGATCGAGTGTGAGCGGAACATAGTTAGATGCTACAAAGTCTTCTGTTCGTTCTAACCCGTTCCATCTAAATTCAAAAGAATATCCGCCATTCGTGTTCATCGTCAACTTACCTTGTTCCCAAACAAAAGGTTTCTTCTCAGAATATCGATACGTTGCCGACAATTCTGTCCCACTGACAGGAATGGATGTTCCATCAATCAGTTTAGCGGTTCCGTTCACTTGATAGGATTGGTTCACTTCATATCGTGTCGTTGTTTTCGGTACATCGATCAACAGTTGTCGTGGCGCTTTCCAAAATGACTCCGGCGTATACCCTGCCGTCACATCATGGGATAGCACATACCAATCTCCTCTTAGATTAACAAACGTATCATCCACCGATGATTCTTTCCATTCTCCAGTGGCAACATTGTAACTCACGTAATACGTATCAAACACTTTCCGCATCGTGAAGTAGTAAATCCCGTCTTTCCACAGGAGATTCGTGACAGATTCCGCCTCTTTTTCAATCCAACGTTTCGTGGTCAAATCAAAAATTCGGAGATGTGAGTCGGTGGACATCTTGACCACTAATTGATTCGCTTCTTCGATATATTGGGCAGATCGTACCTTGTCCGTATATGTTCCAAGCGTTTCAAGCGTTTCTCCCGTGATGGCTCGTTTCGTGATTTCACCGTTTGCGAAGACTAGGACCGTGCCGTCAGCAAGAAGGTCGTACGATTCGTATATACTTTCCGTATTAAACGTTCCGAGAATCTCACCCGTCAATGAAGTGACAGAATACGTCGTATGTCCTTTCCAAAGAATCATTTCTAAATCCTGATTCACAGCATGAAGATAATCGAGACCACTACTCGAATCATTCGGGAATGACGTCATCGCATCGTTAATCGGATCCCAAATGATGACCTCGCCATATGCATCTAAAATGACGCGACCGTCTCCGAGTCCAACGATATTGTGTTCAACCGACACGCGGACGGGAAGTGTATACACTTTTCCTGTGCGCATATGCACAATCGTCTCTGGGTCGCCCGATCGCCATACATATTCACTGTTTGATACAACACTTCCCGTTGGCAGAACGTCCGCTTTTGCCGCTCCTTCTGCAAAGGCATCCATTTTTGGTCCAATCAACAATATGAGTACGACGAGCGTACTCCATAACCACTTGTTCATCTGCTTCCTCATTTCTGTTTATGTATACATAAGTTTTCAAAAAACATCCATTTTTGTTGAATCCCTTCTAATTTTAAGATGTTTTCTCAAAAATGCATAGCCCTAATATTCAAAAAAGCACCGCGTCATAATTTGACGCAGTGCTCACTTTTCATTCATCTGTTTCATTAAATCCATCTGTTCTTGCACCATCGCCTCTTTTTCCCGGCGCAGCACCCCTTTGTAGGTGATACGTGAAATCGATAAACTGATTTCATATAGGAAGAAGAGTGGTAACGACACCATAAGGTGCGACGTCAAATCCGGCGGTGTGATGAATGCCGCGATCACGAATAGGGCGAAGTATGCGTACTTTCGAATCTTTGATAAGAAGTACGGGGTCACGACACCGATTCGGGTCAAGAACATCATGACGACCGGTAGTTGGAACAATAGACCGAACGGAATTGTCAGCTGCAACAAGAACGTGAAGTAATTGTTGGCCCCGATGATTTGTTCGAGTCCGAGGTCTTGCCCGAGGTCCGTCGAGATATCGAGGACGAGCGGGAACAACCAGTAGTAGGCGAACGCAAGACCGATCAAGAACAGTCCGAAGATGATTGGGATATAGGCAAGCGTGCCTTTCCGCTCATTCGGATGCAGACCGGGTGCGACAAACGCCCACACTTGATACAGTAGGAATGGGCTCGCCGCGATAAGGCCGATGATGAGCGCCAAGTTCAAGTAAATCATGAGCGGGTCCGCGACCCCAAAGGCGTTCAGTTCGAGCCCGCGTTCGACGAGGTCTTTTTGCAAATACGCGAGTACATATTTGACACTCGGCAAAGCCATCAAAAAGAAGGCAAAGACGACAAATGCAGATAGCATCAGTCGTCTCCGCAGCTCTGTCAAGTGATCGGTGAGTTCCCGCTCTTGATCAGGTTGATGATTCATGGCTTACTGCTCTTTCTTTTCGATAGCTTTCTTGTCGTTCTCGTCGTGCTCGTTCATCATGCCGTTCGTTGCATTTTTGAACTCACGAAGCGTTTGTCCGGCCGCGCGACCAAACTCCGGCAATTTCTTCGGTCCGAAGATGATAAGCGCGATGATGGCGATGATGAATAGACTCGCCCCACCCGGAATCCCGACGACGAGTGATGATGCTAGTAATTCCATTATTGATGGACCCCCTCAGCGGTTGGATAGTGTTGCATAAAGTAAATGAGTGACTGCAGCTCAATCGACAAATCGATATGATGGACGCGAACCGTATCCGGTACAGTGAGTCGTGCCGGTGTGAAGTTCAAGATGCCCTTGATGCCGAAACGCACCAAGTCGTCTGCGACGGACTGCGCATAAGCAGAAGGTACCGTCAAAATGGCGACGTCAATCTTGTTTTGCTTCATGATTTGTTCCATCTCATCGACGTGATGAATTGGGACGCCTGACATCGTCGTGCCGACTTTTGTTTCGTCTGCGTCGAACCCGACGACGATATGTGTGTTATTGTTTTTAAGGAAGTTATAGTTGACGAATGCCGTCCCAAGGTGACCGACCCCGACCAAGGCGACATTCGTAATCTCGTCCTGATTCAGTGTCTTTCGGAAAAAGTCTAACAGATACTGCACGTTATAGCCATATCCCTTTTTACCGAGCGCACCGAAGTACGAGAAATCACGGCGAATCGTAGCCGAATCGACCTTGACCGCCTCACTCAGTTCTGCTGAAGAGACACGTTGTTTCCCTGACGCGTGCAGGCTTTGAATAAATCGATAGTATAGTGGCAACCGTTTGGCTGTCGCTTGTGGAATCTTTGGTTCGTTTTGACTCAACGGAAAGAGCCTCCTTTTTACGACACGTTACAAACGAATCTGAATTTCATACACCTTGATTGTAAACGAATTCACATGACCACTCAACGAATATACCTAAAATCGCTGAAAAATACAGTATACTAAATAGAGAGAAAGGGGTTTTTTCACTTGATCCTACTGCAAGTCAATAACTTATCCAAATCCTTCGGCGTCGAGCCGATTTTAGAAAATGTCAAACTCGAAATCCAGGAAGGCGAACGCGTCGCCCTTGTCGGTCGTAACGGGGCCGGAAAGTCGACGCTTTTGAAAGTCATCGCTGGTGAATACAACTATGACTCCGGGGACATCATGAAGCCAAAAGACGTCACGATCGGCTATCTCGCCCAAGACTCAGGGTTAGAATCCGACGAGACGATCTGGAATGAGATGCTCACCGTCTTCACGGACTTGATCGAGCAAGAGAAGACGCTCCGTCGCATGGAGGCTGACATGGGCTCAGAACGAATCCTAAATGACGCCGCTGCATATGAACGTCTCCTCTCTTCTTACGATGAAGAGCAACATACGTTCAAAGAACGTGGCGGATACCAATATGAAGCGACCATCCGCTCGGTCCTTCACGGGATGCGCTTCTATCCGGACGACTTCGAGCGTCGCATCGACACGCTCTCCGGGGGACAACGGACACGTCTCGCCTTGGCGAAGATGCTCCTTCAAAGTCCCGACCTGCTCATCTTGGACGAGCCGACGAACCATTTGGACATCGAAACACTCGCCTGGCTTGAGAAGTACTTGAACGGCTATAAAGGTGCCGTTCTCATCGTCTCCCACGACCGGTACTTCCTCGATCGCGTCGTCTCGGTCGTCTATGAATTGTCACGTCACCGGAGTCGCCGCTTCGTCGGGAACTATACGAAGTATCTCGAGCAGAAGGCCGCCCTCTACGAGCAAGAGAAGAAGCAGTTTGAGTCGCAGCAAGAAGAGATTGCCAAGATGCAAGACTTCATCCAGCGAAACATCGCCCGGGCGACGACGACGAAACGAGCGCAAAGCGTGCGGAAGCGTCTTGAGAAAGTCGATCGCCTCGATGCGCCGGATGGTGACGAACGTAGCGCCGTTCTCTCGTTCTCCATCAAACGTCAGAGCGGGAACGATGTGCTGAGCGCGAGTGACCTCGCCATCGGGTACGAGGAAGCGATCGCTCAGAATCTCCGCTTCCAACTGCAACGCGGTGAGTCCGTCGCGCTAGTCGGTCCGAACGGGGTCGGGAAGTCGACCCTCCTCAAAGTGTTGACGAAACAACAAGCCGCCCTCACCGGTGAGATCCGTTACGGGACGGGCGTCGAAATCGGCTACTACGACCAGGAGCAACAAAACTTGTCTGACGCGAACCGTGTCATCGACGAGATTTGGAACGACTGGCCGCTCATGCGCGAGCAAGAAGTCCGGAGTCTTCTCGGACAGTTCCTCTTCAGCGGCGATGACGTCATGAAGCGTGTCCATGAACTATCCGGTGGCGAACGGGCACGACTCACCTTGGCCAAGCTGAAGCTGGAGCAACCGAACCTCCTCATTTTGGACGAGCCGACGAACCACTTGGACCTCGACTCAAAGATGATTTTGGAGAATGCCCTCCTCGACTATCCGGGCACGATTCTCTTCGTCTCTCATGACCGCTACTTCATCGATCGACTCGCGACGCGTGTGCTAGAGATCACACCGAACGGCATCAACGAGTATCTTGGGGACTATTCGTACTACGTCGAGAAGAAAGAAGAGCTCGAGGAACTGGCGCGACTCGCCCGTGAAGAGACGAAGCAGGTCGTCGTGAAAAAACAGCGTGCCGATAAGGTACAACAGCGAGAAGAGCGCCGCATCAAACAGCGCATCGAAGAGATTGAGCAAGCGATTGAGCAACATGAGAATCGTCTTGATGAGATCGAGCAGTTGCTTTGTGAGCCGGACGTCTTCAACGACTTCGCCCGTGCACAGGAGTTGTCGACCGAATCGGACGCGGCGAAAGAATCGATTACCGCACTTTATGCGGAATGGGAGGAACTCCATACATGATGCGTACCCGTGCCATGCGAATCGAGTTCATTCAAGCGTTCCTCACAGGACTGGCCTATATCGTGCCGACCGGGACCGAGTTCGTGTCTGAACTCATCCGTGGGGAGCCGACGATTGTCCCGTCTATTCTCTTTTACTTTTTACCGGTCGTCATCGGCTTCATCATTCAGACGTGGCCAGGGATACTACTCAGTCTCTTCAGTGGTCTGCTCATGAGCACGCTCTTCATCCGTGTCGTCGTCTGGCCGGTCGATGTGACCGTTCACACGTTCTATGCGCCTGGATCGGTGTGGGCCCACTTCTATGAAGAGACGCTCTTCATGTGGATTCTCGCTCTTCTCGTGTTCATCGTGAGCCGCGTCAATACGTGGCATCGGGAGAATTATCGACAACCAAAAGCATAACAAAACCACGTCTTCTGTTTGAAGGCGTGGTTTTGTTTGTACAATCAACGTTAGCACTGACATTGATAATCGCTCAAGATTGAATTTGACCCGGATACGGACGAAAAAAAAAGGAAACATGTCTTGCGTTCGCCCATACATTCCTTCAACAACTTGAAGCACTCAAAAAGGTTCAGCCGCGTGGCTGAACCTTTTTGTTAGAAATAACGCAGTGGTTGGAATCCGATTGTATGGAAGTCGAGTTTCGTTCCGTCTTCAGCGATAAAGAAGACAGCCTCGTTCGTGTCGACGTCACGTGTGAACACTTTATAGAACGTCATCGGCTTTTCGCCATTCGTCACATAGCGTGCTTCATGCGTCGAGATGACTTGTGCGAACAGTTGCTGTTCGTCGAGTTCCTCGATCAAATCATCAAACTTCGCCGCTTCTTCTTCCGTTGCCTCGCGACCTCGCTCGATTTCATAGTAAGCATCGCTTGCTTTTGGCTGAACGCCGAGATTACGATCGACGACGATCACACGCTCCGGCTCTTGGTCGACGACACTTGTGTAGCCATATAGTGACTTGATGAGCGTATTCTCTCCGGTCACGCGACCGATGCCTTCTAATGACTCTTCTCCAGTGAGTGACTTCACTCGTGTCTCTTCTGGAACAATCTCCTCTTGATAGGCGATATTGTAAGCGCGGATGATCTCACGTACTTGTAAGAACGTCGCAACGACGAGTAGTACGATGAGTCCTCCGATGATGATGCGTTTCGTCATGTCTCTATTTCCCCCTAGACTGTCATGCTCTCTTCTAAGGATAACCCAGGAACCGCGTTCATCGCTAGTGTATCGCGCTTACCGCGCACATACGCGTGATGTGCCGCCACCCCGATCATGCCCGCGTTGTCCCCACAGAGGTCAAGCGGTGGAATGACGAGTTGAATCCCTTCAGCTGTAGCCGTTTCTTGAAGCGCTGCGCGGAGGCCACGGTTCGCCGCGACACCACCCGCGACAAGCAATTGCTTCGCCCCTTTTTCCTTCACGGCACGAATCGCTTTCTCGACGAGCACTTCGACGACACTCGCCTGGAAGCTCGCCGCCAAGTTTTCAGGGATGACCGTCTCTCCCCGTTGTTCCGCATTGTGTACGGCGTTGATGACCGATGACTTCAAACCACTGAAACTGAAATCGAAACTACCCGGTTCGAGACGAACGCGTGGGAAGTTGTACGTGTCTTCCCCGACCGCTGCCAGGCGGTCAATCGCAGGACCTCCCGGATATGGGAGACTGAGCGTGCGCGCAACCTTATCGTACGCCTCACCTGCCGCGTCGTCACGTGTCTCCCCGATGACTTCGAAGACACCATGTTCTGGCATATAGACGAGTTCTGTATGTCCCCCTGAAACGACGAGACAGACAAGCGGGAACTGCATCTCTTCAACGAGTTCGTTCGCGTAAATATGTCCAGCGATATGGTGGACACCGATGAGCGGTTTTTGATGGGCGAATGCCAACGCCTTGGCCGCACTGATCCCAACGAGAAGGGCACCGACGAGACCCGGTCCTTGTGTGACCGCGACTGCATCGACGTCTTCCATCGTCACGCCGGCTTCACTCAATGCATCGTCAATCACGTACGTGATTCGTTCCACATGATGACGAGACGCCACTTCAGGGACGACGCCACCAAATCGTTTATGACTCTCGATTTGAGAAGAGACGACGTTCGACAATAACGTCTTTCCGTCTTTGACGAGTGCAACAGACGTCTCGTCACAGCTCGACTCAATCGAAAGAATCAGTGATGTGTTCATTCTGACTCACTTCCTAACTTCGCCCAATAAATATAGGCGTCTTCATTATTATCCTGATAGTAGCGTCTTCTCCGACCGGCTTGCGTAAAACCGAACTGTTCATACAGTTTTTGCGCGCCTACGTTCGACACGCGGACTTCTAACGTCAATCCGACGAGTCCTTTTGACTTGGCGAACGCGACAAGTTCCGCTAACAATTGATTACCGATGCCCTGTCCACGAAACTCAGGTAAGACGGCAATGTTCGTGATATGTCCTTCATCGACGATTTGCCATACTCCGACAAAACCGACGACCCGTTTGTCATGGACCGCGACAAAGTAAATGGCCTGTTCATTTCGAAGCATCTCATTCATGAACGCCTCTTTTGTCCACGGAATGGCAAACGATGCTTCTTCGACTTGCGTCACTTCTTCGACATCGAGCCACGTCATTCGACGAATTTTCACGTCAGCCATTGTTTTGACCCTCTAACCATTTCGCTTCCGCTTCAGCGAGTCGCAAATACTCTGGCTCAAACGCATGGACATCGCTCGTCTCATCGCTAAAGACGACCAAATCACTCGCACGTCCGTAACGATGGGCAGCCGGTGCTTCGACATACTCATATTCACTTAACACGTCACGGAACGGTTCCACGTCTCCGACGACAAGGAAGCGCCCTTGACTATTCAGTCGCAACCAATCCGCGACCGAGGCGTGCTGATCATGCGTTAGTGCTTTGTTGTGTTGATAATATCCGATATACGCGTTGCCACGGCGAGCGTCAATCAATGAGACGACCGGCAAATCGGTATTCGGGGCCGCTGCCATGAGCTGCAGGGCAGATACACCGATGAGTGGAAGATTGAGCGTATAAGCGAGTGTCTTCGCTGTCGTCACTCCAATCCGAATTCCCGTGTACGACCCAGGTCCGGTCGTGACTATGATGCGTTCGAGCATATTCGGTGTCCACTTGACCGCTGCCATGAGCTGTTCAATCATCGGCATGAGTGTGACCGCATGGTTTTTTGAGACCATGACGGTCGCTTCGGCTTGAATCTCTCCAGCCTCACTTAACGCGACTGACAAACGTGTCGTCGCCGTATCAATCATCAATTGCTTCATGCGAGCACCTCCTTGGCGATTTGAACGTAACGCTCACCCGTCGGAGCAAGTGTCAGTTTACGTTCTTCGTCGCCGACCCGTTCAATCGTGATGGCCAAGCGTTCTTCCGGGAGCGAGGACTCGATCAAGTTCGACCACTCGACGATGGCGACACCATCACCATTGATATATTCCTCAAGACCGATGTCATCCCCCGTATCTTCGAGACGATAGACATCCATATGATAGAGCGGCAATCGCCCTTTATATTGTTTCATAATGGTGAAGGTCGGACTGTTGACGTTCCGCGTGACACCGAGTCCTTTTGCGAACCCTTGTGTGAACGTCGTCTTGCCGGCACCGAGGTCACCGTTTAACGTGATGACCGTCCCTGCTTCGACGAGTGTGGCCAAACGTTCTGCCACCGCTTGCGTCTCCGCCGCAGAATGCGTAATCAATGTATACATGAATGGTTCTCCTTTTTCACTTCTCATACGTACTCATTGTACACTTCATTTTAAGCAAAAAAAAACACGAAACGCCATCGTTTCGCTATCTCATTTAAAAATTGGTTGCGGGGGCTGGATTTGAACCAACGACCTTCGGGTTATGAGCCCGACGAGCTACCAGACTGCTCCACCCCGCGACGACATATGAAATTAAATAAAAATTGGTTGCGGGGGCCGGATTTGAACCGACGACCTTCGGGTTATGAGCCCGACGAGCTACCAGACTGCTCCACCCCGCGATGGTTTGAATTGTTTCGACATCCTCTATAATAAGCGAGACAGTTATAAAAAGCAACCATTTTCTTAATGTTTTTTCAAAAATGGAATCGGGAACAAATATAACAGCATAGACTATCAGAGAAAAGGGGCGCGACCGCCATGTCCAAATGGGGAAATCGATTCAAGAAATGGTTCTTTTCGGAGATCGAAGCCGAGATCACGTTTGACCCGGCAGCACTCATTCCGAAGCAGACCGTGACGGGTACGTTGCACGTCTCCAACCCGACAACGAATGTCGTTCGATTACAGGAACTCACCCTGACCTTCTTGACGACGTTCAAAGACATCACCATGGAAGGAAACGAGTTCAATCGAGAAGCTGATATTCAAGAAGTCCCAATTCCACTATCGCTTGTACTAGAACCCGGAGCGAAGGAAGATGTTCCGTTTTCATTCGAGTTGACGATGTACGCCCCTTCCTCTGCCGGCGCCCCGTATAGTATAGAGGCTACATTATGGGACAAGGACATCAAACGAGTTTGGTTTGATGTGCTCGAACACATCGAAATCGAACCGATGCCTGAACTGAAACGATTACTCGATGCGACCGCTCACGCTGGACTTGAGCCGATGTTCGTCCGAAACGTGATCGACCCGCTCGGGGAAGAACGTCCGTATCCATTCGTTGAAAAGTATGGATTCAAGCCGGTCGGAGAATGGGCCGATGAGTTCGAGGTCGTCAAATCGTTTTGGCGCTTGCATGAAGACGGGATCGACCTCTACTACTGGCTCGACAACATCGAGACCCAGCGAACGCTCGAATCGATGGCGACCGACGTCGAACTGCGTCATCGTTCTCTCACGTGGGAACAACTCGAGCGCGAACAAGAACAGCTCGGTCTCGGAATTCAAGATACGCTACGCAGTCACCGCTCCTCGTGAGCGGTTTTTTCAATTTGAATTCCATCCTTACTCGTATTGACGATAGTTTGAAAGTGGTGGCGATACGGATGCATGAACAATTCATATTGCAGACGTCGCTCTACATGTGAAGCGTGTAAGTAGTCCAGCTCCATACCCCGTTCCTGAATATCACGATGCGAACGTCGCTTGAACTCAGTCTCCCCGTCTGTGTAGAGATAAATCGATTGATCAAAAGATGAAAGATCCAGGAATGCGACACTCATCCCTTCAATAATCGTGATTGGCTTCTCCGGATCAATCCATGTCCGCTCTAGATAGGGGACATCAATCGTATAAAACCCAATCCCTTCCCGAATCATACGGATATCTCGCTCGAGTGAGAGCAGATGATGTGCGGCCGGATGACACGCCGTCATCTTATACTGATGGGTCGTTCCATCGTGTTGATACGTGAGGATCGTTTGTTTCCGCAACTGTGAATCTGTAATATACGGGTCTGTGTGAAGCAGGTTTATATCACCGAGTCGTTCCCGTAATTTTTCTGCCAACGTCGATTTTCCGGCTGCCCCGTGTCCGGAGATAGCAATCAGCGTTCGTTGATCCGGTCTCACGCTTTGTACGATACCCTCAATCAGTTGTTCCATGATTCTCCCCCTTTCGGTAATTTTGTTGTTTCAGAAAAACAAATACACGTCATTCATTCTCTATCCGTTTTCGAAGCCTGATTGCTGAAACAGTAAACATCACAAAGGCAATCAACGAAATCGAACTGACAATGATCAGAGTGGTCGATATGGGAGAACTAAAGAAAAATGGAATCGATAAAATCAATAGCGCTCCCGTGACTGCCATCCCTCTAATAAGAAATACCATCGTTTTACTCATTTTCTCTTCGCTCTCCTTGAACTAAGCAAAAGAACCCTTACTATAAATATAATGACAGACAGCTCATCGTGTCAGGATGAGCTGTCTTCTTTTTTCTTCAGTCTCGTCAAGCTTCTGTTCTAACGTTTCCACTTGTCTCGTCATACGAGCAATCAGCTGACTGATTTCCTTATCCAGTCCGTCCACTTGATCTAAGGAATCATTGATTCGTCCATGCATCGTCCATTCTGAAAAAATATCATCCAAAAAGTAATCTGCGAACTGAATGAGTGAACCTCGATCGACATGCAACTCCTGAACAATACCTTGCACGTCCGCTAATTCACGGGAGAAACGCTCTAACGCAGATTGTAATTCGTGCATTGTCTGCTCGGAAGCATCTAGCGCCTCATGTTTCATTGCTGTGGCAATCAAGCCACCCCCGAAGAACGTGTCATACGTCGACCACCCTTTCGCACTATCTAGATGTTTGAGTGTTTTTGCAATCGTTGATCGCGCCGCCTTACCGGCAACGATGGCTTCCCGATACTCGATAAGAAGTTCATTCGTTTCGGCTTGTTGATTCGTGAGATGGTGTAGGTCTCGGCGAATAGCTGGATCTTTCGCAAGATGGGATTCTTTTGTTTCTAAGAAGGTCTCCCACTCAGCGTCGATGCCCTCATAAACCTCGAGCTGTTCTTGTAATTCTCGATGTTCGAGCGTCAATTCGTCAATCATCGCCTCGTGTTCTCGTAATTTCAGTTCAGCGCGAGCAGCCTCTTCCATTTCGATTGTCCGTTGTTCATCAAACGTGCCTCGTAACTTTCGCCATGTGTTGACGAGCGAGAATTCTTCAAGGTCATACACATCACGTTGTTCTTTCGTGAATGTGTTGAGTAGTGTCTTCCGCACCGTCTCATGCTCGTTCAACTGTTTGTTTAGTATCTCTTGCTTACGCACAAGTCGATCACGCTCGGCGATACGTTGTTGTAAATCTAATTGGGTCTCCTGAAGATTTTGCATGATGTTTCTCCTCTCATTTTGTTTATCGAATGAGTCAATCTGAGGAGATTCATGATTTATAAACATCCCCTCTTTCTCTTACTTAGTACGAAAAAGAAGGGACAAAGTTTCAAAGAAACAAAAAAACGACCGAGCGTATGCTCGGTCGTCCTGCGTTGTTGCCTGGCAACGTCCTATCCTCACAGGGGGAGATCCCCCAACTACTTTCGGCGCTGAGACGCTTAACTTCCGTGTTCGGCATGGGAAC
>NZ_JACSJQ010000022.1:0-266 GCF_018617145.1 Exiguobacterium sp. s75 | reverse complement strand
ATCGGCTGCGCCCGGTTCATCTACAACAAGCTGCTCGAGGACCGCATCGCCATCCGCGATGAGGCGAAAGCGGGGATCGTGACGAGACGGAAACCGGCGACACCCGCCTCCTACAAGCCACTGTTCCCGTTCCTCGCCGAGGCGGACAGCCTCGCGCTCGCGAACGCAAAGCTGAACCTCGACACCGCGTTCGCGAAGTTCTTCGCCGGGACGGGCGGCTTCCCGGCCTTCAAATCGAGACGGCGGTCGCGCGCCTCCTACACGAC
>NZ_JACSJQ010000021.1:0-301 GCF_018617145.1 Exiguobacterium sp. s75 | reverse complement strand
CGTCCTGAGCCAGGATCAAACTCTCCAAAGAATTTGATATAGCTCTTAAATTGACGAAGCTTGCGCTTCATTCAAAAATTGTAAAACTTTTTTTGCCTCATCGTTCAGTTTTCAAAGACCAAAAAAATAAATGGTCGGGAAGACAGGATTCGAACCTGCGACCCCTTGGTCCCAAACCAAGTGCTCTACCAAGCTGAGCTACTTCCCGTTAAAATGGTGCACCCTGAGAGATTCGAACTCCCGGCCTTTAGATTCGTAGTCTAACGCTCTATCCAGCTGAGCTAAGGGTGCATATGGTGCG
>NZ_JACSJQ010000020.1:0-373 GCF_018617145.1 Exiguobacterium sp. s75 | reverse complement strand
AACAAGGTAGCCGTATCGGAAGGTGCGGCTGGATCACCTCCTTTCTAAGGAAAATGCCCATGTGGCATTGCCCATCGTTCAGTTTTGAGAGACCAAAACCTCTCTAAGAGGGCCTATAGCTCAGCCGGTTAGAGCGCACGCCTGATAAGCGTGAGGTCGGTGGTTCGAGTCCACTTAGGCCCACCATTTTTATGAAAAATTCCAATACGGGGCCTTAGCTCAGCTGGGAGAGCGCCTGCCTTGCACGCAGGAGGTCAGCGGTTCGATCCCGCTAGGCTCCACTTTTGTTCCTTGAAAACTGAAGATTCATCAAGACATCAAAAACCAATTTCACATATGGTCCATAATGGACCGTGTGTCTTAGACGCTAGAT
>NZ_JACSJQ010000019.1:0-421 GCF_018617145.1 Exiguobacterium sp. s75 | reverse complement strand
ATTTTCTTTCTCTTCCTCCGGGTACTTAGATGTTTCAGTTCCCCGGGTATGCCTCACGCCACGCTATGTATTCACGTGGGTGTCCCGCCGGTCTCCCGGCGGTGGGTTCCCCCATTCGGAGATCTCTGGATCGATGTGTACTTACCACTCCCCAGAGCATTTCGCTGTTCGTCGCGTCCTTCATCGGCTCCTAGTGCCAAGGCATCCACCGTACGCCCTTTCTACCTTGATCTAGCGTCTAAGACACACGGTCCATTATGGACCATATGTGAAATTGGTTTTTGATGTCTTGATGAATCTTCAGTTTTCAAGGAACAATCGAGGGACGAACCCTCAAAACTGAACGATGGGCAATGCCACATGGGCATTTTCCTTAGAAAGGAGGTGATCCAGCCGCACCTTCCGATACGGCTACCTTGTT
>NZ_JACSJQ010000018.1:0-435 GCF_018617145.1 Exiguobacterium sp. s75 | reverse complement strand
CTCAAAACTGAACGATGGGCAATGCCACATGGGCATTTTCCTTAGAAAGGAGGTGATCCAGCCGCACCTTCCGATACGGCTACCTTGTTACGACTTCACCCCAATCATCTGCCCCACCTTCGGCGGCTGGCTCCTTACGGTTACCTCACCGACTTCGGGTGTTGCAAACTCTCGTGGTGTGACGGGCGGTGTGTACAAGACCCGGGAACGTATTCACCGCAGTATGCTGACCTGCGATTACTAGCGATTCCGACTTCATGCAGGCGAGTTGCAGCCTGCAATCCGAACTGAGAACGGCTTTCTGGGATTGGCTCCACCTCGCGGCTTCGCTGCCCTTTGTACCGTCCATTGTAGCACGTGTGTAGCCCAACTCATAAGGGGCATGATGATTTGACGTCATCCCCACCTTCCTCCGGTTTGTCACCGGCAGTCTCC
>NZ_JACSJQ010000017.1:0-486 GCF_018617145.1 Exiguobacterium sp. s75 | reverse complement strand
GCGAAGTTCTTCGCCGGGACGGGCGGCTTCCCGGCCTTCAAATCGAGACGGCGGTCGCGCGCCTCCTACACGACGAACAACCAGCACGGTACGATCCGCATCGAGAACGGCAAGGTGAGACTTCCTAAAATCGGGTTCGTGCGGTTCACACAACATCGCCCGTTCGAGGGCGTCATCCGGTCGGCGACGGTCTCGATGACGAGGACGGGCAAGTTCTTCATCTCCATCCTCGTCGAACAGGACGATGCACCATGGATTCCAGTCGAGCACAAAGTCGGGATTGATCTCGGCCTGGAACATTTCGCCGTCATGACGAACGACGCGATGGTCTCGGAGAAGATCGAAAACCCACGTTTCCTTCGTAAGTCCGAAGAAAAGGTCAAGAAGGCACAGCGCGCGCTGTCACGCAAGAAGATCGGAAGCAAGAATCGTGAAAAAGCCAGGCTGATCCTCGCCAAGAGACACGAGAAAATCGCCAACCAACGC
>NZ_JACSJQ010000016.1:0-487 GCF_018617145.1 Exiguobacterium sp. s75 | reverse complement strand
CCACGATTGTTTACCAAGCTCGTCGGGTGGTTCCCACCCTGAAGGAATTCGTTTTAGTTTGCCAACATCAACAGGTTGATGCTCGCGTTCATGTCACGGTCATGATGCGCGCCACAGGCACATGTCCATTCACGGACATCCATCGTCTTCCTCTGACCTTTCTCGCCACAAGAAGAACAGATCTGCGTAGATGCGAACCATTGATCCGCCTTGATGAGCGTCCGTCCGTAGAAGTTTGACTTGTACTCGAGTTGACGGACGAACTCGTACCAACTGACGTCCCCGATGGACTTGGCGAGCTTATGGTTTTGCATCATGTCCTTCGACTTCAATGTCTCCACGACGATGACTTGGTTCTCGTCAACGATCCGTCTCGACAGTTTGTGAAGGAAGTCCTGGCGTTGGTTGGCGATTTTCTCGTGTCTCTTGGCGAGGATCAGCCTGGCTTTTTCACGATTCTTGCTTCCGATCTTCTTGCGTGACAGCG
>NZ_JACSJQ010000015.1:0-778 GCF_018617145.1 Exiguobacterium sp. s75 | reverse complement strand
CGTTCCCATGCCGAACACGGAAGTTAAGCGTCTCAGCGCCGAAAGTAGTTGGGGGATCTCCCCCTGTGAGGATAGGACGTTGCCAGGCTACATATTGGAGGATTAGCTCAGCTGGGAGAGCACCTGCCTTACAAGCAGGGGGTCGGCGGTTCGATCCCGTCATCCTCCACCATTTACACCTGCCGGTGTAGCTCAGTTGGTAGAGCATCTGACTTGTAATCAGAGGGTCGAGGGTTCGAATCCTTTCGCCGGCACCATTTGATCTTTTTAAAAAGTCTACCGCTAGAAATTATACCTTGCCGGGGTGGCGGAATTGGTAGACGCACAGGACTTAAAATCCTGCGAGGGTTTCCTCGTGCCGGTTCAAGTCCGGCCCTCGGTACCATTAATATTTTCCCATGATGATTATTCGTCTCGCACCCTTAGCTCAGCTGGATAGAGCGTTAGACTACGAATCTAAAGGCCGGGAGTTCGAATCTCTCAGGGTGCACCATTTTTAGACGGGAAGTAGCTCAGCTTGGTAGAGCACTTGGTTTGGGACCAAGGGGTCGCAGGTTCGAATCCTGTCTTCCCGACCATCATCACTTATATGGGGCCTTAGCTCAGCTGGGAGAGCGCCTGCCTTGCACGCAGGAGGTCAGCGGTTCGATCCCGCTAGGCTCCACCATTTTTATTTTTTTACAGACGAACTTTGAAAACTGAACGATGAGGCAAAAATAAGTTTTACAATTTTTGAATGAAGCGCAAGCTTCGTCAATTTAAGAGCTATATCAAATTC
>NZ_JACSJQ010000014.1:0-899 GCF_018617145.1 Exiguobacterium sp. s75 | reverse complement strand
CCGTTCCCATGCCGAACACGGAAGTTAAGCGTCTCAGCGCCGAAAGTAGTTGGGGGATCTCCCCCTGTGAGGATAGGACGTTGCCAGGCTTTATTTTTTTAAAAAAGTTATTGACTTTACATAGAATGACCTTTAAAATAGGTAAAGTCGATATGACTTAAAACGGTCTCGTGGTGTAGGGGTTAACATGTCTGCCTGTCACGCAGAAGATCGCGGGTTCGAATCCCGTCGAGACCGCCATTTTTAATTTAATACGTATGGCTTTGTAGCTCAGTTGGTAGAGCAAAGGACTGAAAATCCTTGTGTCGGCGGTTCGATTCCGTCCAAAGCCACCATATAACACGCCGGTGTAGCTCAGTTGGTAGAGCATCTGACTTGTAATCAGAGGGTCGAGGGTTCGAATCCTTTCGCCGGCACCATTTTTTCATGGCGGTTGTGGCGAAGTGGTTAACGCACCGGATTGTGATTCCGGCATTCGAGGGTTCAATTCCCTTCAGCCGCCCCATTAAAATTTAATGAGCCATTAGCTCAGTTGGTAGAGCATCTGACTTTTAATCAGAGGGTCGCAGGTTCGAGCCCTGCATGGCTCACCATTTCTCATTATTTTTTATTCAATACGTAATTTCACATGCGGGTGTGGCGGAATTGGTAGACGCGCTAGACTTAGGATCTAGTGTCTTTGACGTGGGGGTTCGAGTCCCTTCACCCGCATCTCTAAATACTTATGCGGAAGTAGTTCAGTGGTAGAATACGACCTTGCCAAGGTCGGGGTCGCGGGTTCGAATCCCGTCTTCCGCTCCATCTTAATACGCGGTCGTGGCGGAATCGGTAGACGCGCTAGGTTGAGGGCCTAGTGGTGGTTAACACCGTGGAGGTTCAAGTCCTCTCGACCGCACCAT
>NZ_JACSJQ010000013.1:0-959 GCF_018617145.1 Exiguobacterium sp. s75 | reverse complement strand
GTTCCCATGCCGAACACGGAAGTTAAGCGTCTCAGCGCCGAAAGTAGTTGGGGGATCTCCCCCTGTGAGGATAGGACGTTGCCAGGCAAACGGTGGTTCTGGAGCATTCGCTCAAGGGCCGCCGTTTTTTCATATCATCGATTCAGCTTAGTGGAAGAGAGGACGTAAGAAGCAATGGCTAAGAAAATCAAAGTATATGTCGAACCAAATGAAACGGTCAGTGAATGTTTAGATCGAATCAATGAAATGGGTTATCGTCCTATACGCCGTATTGAAAAGCCCGTCTTTGAGCAAACGGGAGCCAAAGATGAACCTGTCCATTCCCATCAATCGATTTTATTTGAATGCGTCTCTAAAGAATCCTAATGCCAAGTCGTCACACTATCTGTGTGACGGCTTTTTTATGTCTTTAACTAAATCAGGCGAGAATTCTCCCTCCTCTAAGCGCCTCGGGCCGTAGCCCGCGTAGGTGGGGGATGAATCGCCCAATCCAATAGTCTTCTCCTCCTGTGACAGATGTGACGAACAAAGGTTCGGGATTCCGTCAGATTCTTCCTCTCCCTCCGCGGGTATCGGATGAGGAGGACACATCACGATCTTCGTAGGGGAGGAGGGACGAACATGCTGAAAGGCTATAAATATAGGCTCCACCCACGCCGGCACAGGAAGAGTTCCTCATCAAGACGATCGGCTGCGCCCGGTTCATCTACAATAAGCTGCTCGAGGACCGCATCGCCATCCGCGAGGAGGCGAAGGCGGGGAACGGGACGAGACGGAAACCGGCGACACCCGCCTCCTACAAGCCCCTGTTCCCGTTTCTCGCCGAGGCGGACAGCCTCGCGCTCGCGAACGCGAAGCTGAACCTCGACGCCGCGTTCGCGAAGTTCTTCGCCGGGACGGGCGGCTTCCCGGCCTTCAAATCGAGACGGCGGTCGCGCGCCTCCTACACGACGAACAAC
>NZ_JACSJQ010000011.1:0-2815 GCF_018617145.1 Exiguobacterium sp. s75 | reverse complement strand
TTGTTCCCTGAAAACTGAGGATTCATCAACACAAACCATTAGACTAGATCAAAGCCTCGACCGATTAGTATCATTCAGCTCCACGTGTCGCCACGCTTCCACCCATGACCTATCTACCTCATCGTCTCTGAGGGGTCTTTCTTGATTGCTCAAAGGGAAATCTCATCTCGGAGGGGGCTTCATGCTTAGATGCTTTCAGCACTTATCCCGTCCGCACGTAGCTACCCAGCGGTGCTCCTGGCGGAACAACTGGTACACCAGCGGTGCGTCCATCCCGGTCCTCTCGTACTAAGGACAGCTCTCCTCAAATTTCCTGCGCCCACGACGGATAGGGACCGAACTGTCTCACGACGTTCTGAACCCAGCTCGCGTACCGCTTTAATGGGCGAACAGCCCAACCCTTGGGACCTACTCCAGCCCCAGGATGCGATGAGCCGACATCGAGGTGCCAAACCTCCCCGTCGATGTGGACTCTTGGGGGAGATCAGCCTGTTATCCCCAGGGTAGCTTTTATCCGTTGAGCGATGGCCCTTCCATGCGGAACCACCGGATCACTAAGCCCGACTTTCGTCCCTGCTCGACTTGTAGGTCTCGCAGTCAAGCTCCCTTCTGCCTTTGCACTCTTCGAATGATTTCCAACCATTCTGAGGGAACCTTTGGGCGCCTCCGTTACTGTTTAGGAGGCGACCGCCCCAGTCAAACTACCCGCCTGACACGGTCCTCCAGCCGGATCACGGCTGCGAGTTAGAGACTCTATACGCAAAGGGTGGTATCCCAAGGGTGTCTCCACCGAAGCTGGCGCTCCGGCTTCACAAACTCCCACCTATCCTGTACATCGCGTACAAAGCCTCAATATCAGGCTGTAGTAAAGCTCCATGGGGTCTTTCCGTCCTGTCGCGGGTAACCTGCATCTTCACAGGTACTATGATTTCACCGGGTCTCTCGTTGAGACAGTGCCCAAATCGTTACGCCTTTCGTGCGGGTCGGAACTTACCCGACAAGGAATTTCGCTACCTTAGGACCGTTATAGTTACGGCCGCCGTTTACTGGGGCTTCGGTTCAGTGCTTCTCTTGCGATGACACATCCCCTTAACCTTCCAGCACCGGGCAGGCGTCAGCCCCTATACTTCATCTTGCGATTTAGCAGAGACCTGTGTTTTTGCTAAACAGTCGTTTGGGCCTATTCACTGCGGCTTATGTTGCCATAAGCGTCCCTTCTCCCGAAGTTACGGGACCATTTTGCCGAGTTCCTTAACGAGAGTTATCCCGCGCGTCTTAGAATTCTCATCTCGCCTACCTGTGTCGGTTTGCGGTACTGGCGCCGACCTCCTCACTAGAGGCTTTTCTTGGCAGCGTGAAATCCGGTGCTTCGCCCTACGGGCTCCACGTCACAGCTCAACCTTGTATGCCGGGCGGATTTGCCAACCCGACGGCCTCGCTGCTTGTCCGTGCACTTCCAGTCGCACGGTCACCTTATCCTTCTGCGTCCCCCCATCGTTCAAACGGTGGTACGGCGGTACAGGAATATCGACCTGTTGTCCATCGCCTACGCCTTTCGGCCTCGGCTTAGGTCCAGACTAACCCTGAGCGGACGAGCCTTCCTCAGGAAACCTTAGGCTTTCGACGGAGGGGATTCTCACCCCTCTTTTCGCTACTCACACCGGCATTCTCACTTCCAAGCGCTCCACGGCTCCTCACGATACCGCTTCACTGCTGCTTGGAACGCTCTCCTACCATCCCTTACGGGATCCATAGCTTCGGTGGTATGTTTAGCCCCGTTACATTTTCGGCGCGGCGCCACTCGACTAGTGAGCTATTACGCACTCTTTGAATGGTGGCTGCTTCTAAGCCAACATCCTAGTTGTCTGTGCAGCGCCACATCCTTTTCCACTTAACATACACTTGGGGACCTTAGCTGATGGTCTGGGCTGTTTCCCTCTCGACTACGGATCTTATCACTCGCAGTCTGACTCCCGAGTACAAGTTGCTGGCATTCGGAGTTTGACTGAATTCGGTAACCCTGTGGGGGCCCCTAGTCCAATCAGTGCTCTACCTCCAGAACTCTTCACCTCGAGGCTAGCCCTAAAGCTATTTCGGAGAGAACCAGCTATCTCCAGGTTCGATTGGCATTTCACCGCTACCCACACCTCATCCCCGCACTTTTCAACGTGCGTGGGTTCGGACCTCCAGTCAGTGTTACCTGACCTTCATCCTGGACATGGGTAGATCACCTGGTTTCGGGTCTACGACGACGGACTGATGCGCCCTGTTCAGACTCGCTTTCGCTGCGGCTCCGCCTCATCGGCTTAACCTCGCCCGCCATCGTAACTCGCCGGTTCATTCTACAAAAGGCACGCCATCACCCGTGAACGGGCTCTGACTACTTGTAGGCATACGGTTTCAGGATCTCTTTCACTCCCCTTCCGGGGTGCTTTTCACCTTTCCCTCACGGTACTGGTTCACTATCGGTCACTAGGAAGTATTTAGCCTTGGGAGATGGTCCTCCCGGATTCCGACGGGGTTTCACGTGTCCCGCCGTACTCAGGATCCACTCTGGAGGGGATGGGGTTTCGGCTACAGGGCCGTCACCTTCTCTGGCCGACCTTTCCAGGTCGTTCACCTACCCTATCCCTTTGTAACTCCGTGTAGAGTGTCCTACAACCCCAGGAAGCATGCTTCCTGGTTTGGGCTGTTCCCGTTTCGCTCGCCGCTACTCAGGGAATCGAATTTTCTTTCTCTTCCTCCGGGTACTTAGATGTTTCAGTTCCCCGGGTATGCCTCACGCCACGCTATGTATTCACGTGGGTGTCCCGCC